>NZ_DATAGM010000209.1:0-2188 GCF_036263695.1 Phenylobacterium sp. | reverse complement strand
GCCGGGCGCCAGCGGCCCCGGGTCGCGCCCGCCGTAGCCCCCGCGGAATGGGAACCCCGCCGCGGCCATAACGTCGCCGAGGCCGTCCAGCTTGGTGGCGTCGTCCGCCATCAGCTGGCGCGAGGCGAAGGCGCGGGTGTCCGGATAAGCGCCGGTCGCCGCCACCAGCTTCTCCAGCCAGTCGGGCTCGGCGTAGGCGTCCGGGTTGAGCAGGGCGAGCCAGCGACCGCGGGCCGCCGCAGCCCCGCGGTTCACTCCGCCGGCGAAGCCCAGGTTCTCGCCGTTCTCGATCAGCCGCAGGGACGCATCCTGCGCCGCGGCGGCCTGGGCCGAGCCGTCCGGCGAGGCGTTGTCCGACAGGATCACCTCGAAATCGCGGAAGGTCTGCGAGTTGAGAGAGGCCAGGCAACGCTCCAGCGTCGGGCCGCTGTTGTAGACCACGATTACGACGCTGACCTGGGGCGCGGGCTTGTCATCCGCCGCAACGCGCGTCATGCGAAAGCCCGCTCCAAAACCGTTACGCCCATGACCGCCATTACGCCGCTCGCCATCCCCGAGGTTCTGCTTATCACGCCTAAGCGCCACGGCGATGCGCGCGGCTGGTTCGCCGAGACCTACAATCGGCAGGCCCTCGCCGAGGCCGGCGTGGCCTGCGAGTTCGTGCAGGACAACCAGGCCTTCAGCGCGCGCCGCGGCACCGTGCGCGGGCTGCACTACCAGGCCGCCCCCCACGCCCAGGCCAAGCTGGTGCGGGTGCTGCGCGGGGCGATCTACGACGTGGCCGTGGACATCCGCGATGGCTCGCCGAGCTACGGCCGCTGGGTGGGCGCGACCCTGACGGCGGACGGCGGCGAGCAGCTCTTGGTGCCGCGCGGCTTCGCCCACGGCTACTGCACCCTCACCGACGATACGGAGCTGTTCTACAAGGTGGACGGCTATTACGCGCCGCAGGCCGAGGGCGGCGTGAACTGGCGCGACCCGGCGCTCGGCATCGACTGGCCGATCGCGGCGGAAGAGGCGACGCTGAACGCCCGCGACGCGGCGCTGCCGGCGCTTGCCCAGCTGGAGCCGGTCCGGTTCTGATCCGGGGCCCCGGATGAGCGCGGCTTTCGACGTGGTGGTGGTCGGCGCGGGGGCGGCCGGCATGATGTGCGCCATCGAGGCCGGCAAGCGCGGCCGCCGCGTGCTGGTGCTCGACCACGCCAAGGCGCCCGGCGAGAAGATTCGCATCTCCGGCGGCGGGCGCTGCAACTTCACCAACGTCCACGCCGGCCCGAAGAACTTCCTCTCGGCCAATCCGCGGTTCGCCATCTCGGCGCTGTCGCGTTACCGGCCGGCCGACTTCATCGCCCTCGTCGATCGTTATGGGATCGCCTGGCACGAGAAGACGCTGGGCCAGCTGTTCTGCGACGGCTCCTCGCGCCAGATCATCGACATGCTGCTGGCCGAGATGGCCGCCGCCGGCGCGGAGCTGCGGCTGCAGGCGCCGATGGATCGGCTGGAGCGGGAGGGCGAAGGCTTCCGCCTCTTCGCCGGCGGGGCGGAGATCGCCTGTTCCTCCCTGGTGATCGCCACCGGCGGCAAGTCGATCCCGAAGATGGGGGCGACCGGCTTCGGCTATCAGGTCGCCGAGCGCTTCGGGCTGGAGGTCACCGAGACCCGGCCGGGCCTGGTGCCGCTGACCTTCGAGGCGGGCCTCCTCTCGCGCCTCGCGCCCCTGGCGGGGGTGGCGGTGGACGTGCGGGTCGGCTGCGGCAAGACCCGGTTCGAGGAGGCGATGCTGTTCACCCACCGCGGCCTCTCCGGGCCCGCGATCCTGCAGATCTCCTCCTACTGGCGCGAGGGAGAGGCCATCGAGGTCGACATGGCCCCGGGCGTCGACCTGTTCGAGGCCCTGCGCCAGGCCCGAGCCGCACAAGGCCGCCAGGCGGTGCAGACGGTGCTGGCCCAGCATCTGCCGAGGCGCCTCGCCCAGCTGATCGCCGAAACCCACGGCGCGAGCGGCAACCTGGCCGACGCGGGCGACAAGAAGCTGCGTGCGGTCGCCGAGGCGGTGAACGCCTGGACGGTGAAGCCGGTGGGATCGGAAGGCTACCGCACCGCCGAGGTCACCCTCGGCGGTGTCGACACCGCCGAGCTGGACTCCAGGACCATGGCCGCTAAGCGCGTCCCGGGCCTCTACTTCATC
>NZ_DATAGM010000208.1:0-12816 GCF_036263695.1 Phenylobacterium sp. | reverse complement strand
TTCCGGGACGTGCCGCACTTCCCGCTGAACATCGACCTCGAGATCGACCGGCTGCTCGAGGCCAGGGCCCGGATCAACGCCCTGCTGGAGAAGGATGGCGTCAAGGTCAGCGTCAACGACATGGTCATCAAGGCCGCCGCGATCGCGCTGAAGCGGGTGCCGGAGGCCAACGCCTCCTATTCGCCCGAAGGCATCGCCATGCACCACCACGCCGACATCGCCATGGCCGTGGCGGTGGAGGGCGGGCTGATCACCCCGATCATCCGCCGCGCCGAGGAGAAGGGGCTGGCCCAAATCGCGCGGGAGGCCAAGGACCTGGCCGAGCGGGCCCGCACCCGCAAGCTGAAGCCCGAGGAGTTCCAGGGCGGCACCTTCTCGATCTCCAATCTCGGCATGTTCGGGATCAAGAGCTTCGCCTCGATCATCAACGAGCCGCAGGGCGCGATTTTGTCGGTGGGCGCCGGCGAGAAGCGGCCCGTGGTGCGCGGCGATCAGCTGGCGATCGCCACGGTGATGAGCGTCACCCTGACGTGCGATCACCGGGTGGTGGACGGGGCGACAGGCGCCAAATGGCTGGCGGCGTTTAAGCCGCTGATCGAAGACCCAGTGACAATGATCGTCTAACCCGCTCGTCCCGGCGAAGGCCGGAACCCAGGCGGAGACTTGGAATGGCTCCCGGCCTTCGCCGGGATGAGCGGTGAGGGAATGGCTGTAGAATTCGACGTCCTCGTCATCGGCGCCGGCCCGGGCGGCTACGTCACCGCAATACGATCCGCGCAGCTGGGGCTGAAGACCGCCATCGTGGAGCGCGAGGCGCTGGGCGGGGTCTGCCTCAACTGGGGCTGCATCCCGACCAAGGCGCTGCTCAAGAGCGGCGAGATCTATGAGCAGCTGGGCCACCTGACGGACTATGGTCTGGCCGCCGAGAACCGCAGCTTCGACTTCTCGGGCGTCGTCGAGCGCTCGCGCAAGGTCGCCGCCCAGCTGAACGCCGGCGTCGGCTTCCTGATGAAGAAGCACAAGATCGAGGTGATCGACGGCTCGGCCAAGCTCGAGAAGGGGGATCCGGCGCCCAAGGTGGTCGTGGCCCTGAAGAAGGGCGGCTCGCGTACCGTGCAGGCCAAGCACGTCATCGTCGCCACCGGCGCCCGGGCCCGCACCATCCCCGCCATCGGCCTGGAGCCGGACGGCGAGCTGGTCTGGACCTACCGCGAGGCCATGGTCCCCAAAGCCTGCCCCAAGTCGCTGCTCGTCGTCGGCTCCGGGGCCATCGGGATCGAGTTCGGGAGCTTCTACAGGGCGCTGGGTGCGGAGGTTACGGTGATCGAGGCGCTGCCGCGGGTGCTTCCGGTCGAGGACGAGGAGGTCTCCAAGGCCGCCCAGAAGGCGTTCGAGAAGCGCGGCATCAAGTTCCGCGTCGGCGCGGCCGTGAAGAAGCTCTCCAAGGAGAAGGGCGGGGTCGCGGTGGAGCTGGAAGCTGGCGGCAAGGCCGAGACCCTGAAGGCCGAGCGCGCCATCGTCGCCGTGGGCATCACCGGCAATGTCGAGGACCTGGGCCTGGAGGCCGTCGGGGCCAAGGTCGAGAAGGGCCACGTCGTCACCGATGCTCATGGCGGGACCGGCGTTCGCGGCCTTTACGCCATTGGCGACGTCGCCGGACCGCCTTGGCTGGCCCACAAGGCGAGCCACGAGGGCGTCCACTGCGTCGAGCACATCGCCGGCTTCCCCTCAGCCAACCTGACCGCGCCGATCCCGGGCTGCACCTATTCCCAGCCGCAGGTCGCCTCCGTCGGCCTCACCGAGGCCCAGGCCAAGGAGAAGGGGATCAAGGTCAAGGTCGGCCGCTTCCCCTTCCGGGTGAACGGCAAGGCCATCGCCTCGGGCGAGCTCGAAGGCTTCGTGAAGACCATCTTCGACGAGTCCACCGGCGCGCTGATCGGCGCCCACATGATCGGCGCCGAAGTCACCGAGATGATCCAGGGCTATGCGCTGGCCATCACCATGGAGGCCACCGAGGCCGAGCTGCACGCCACCGTCTACCCGCACCCGACCATGAGCGAGGCCATGCACGAGTCCGCGCTCGACGCCTACGGGCGGGTGCTGCACATCTGAGGGCTCACCGCCGCCGACGGCGGCCCAGCATCTCGTCGAGCGCCGGACGCCCGGGGCCGGCGAACACCAAGTAGAGGAAGATGAAGCAATAGAGGATGGCCGCGTCGCCGCCGTTGGAGAGGGGGTACGGCCCCTGCGGCGCGTGAAACATCCAGTAGGCGACCGCCATCTCGCCGGCGAGAACCAAGGCCGCGGGGCGGGTGAACAGGCCAAGCACGATCAGGGCCCCGCCGACCAGCTCCAGCAGCCCGCCGATCCCCATCAGCGACATCAGCGGCGGGTTCGCCGGGTGGCCCTCGCCGGGCGGCGGGAAGCCCAGCAGCTTGGATGAGCCATGGGCGAGGAAGATCAGCCCGGTGACGATGCGAAGGATCCCCAGCATCCAGGGCGAAAACGCCGCCAATCCACCCATCGCCAGCTCCTTCTCCTAGGCCGCCCGGTTCCGGCCCTCGGCTTCGGCCATGCGTTGCACGGCCACATAGTCGGTCTTGCCGGTGCCGAGGACGGGGACCTCTGGCACGCGGATGATCTTGCGGGGCACGGCGATCTCCGGCGCGCCGATCGCCTGGGCGTGAGCCAGCAGCGGCGCCGGGTCGGCGTCGCGCCGGTCGGTCACCAGCACCAGCCGCTCTCCCTTCTTGGGATCGGGCAATGCGATCACCGCGTGCCGGCAGTCCGGCCAGACCGAGACCGCCAGGTCCTCCGCGGCGGTCAGGGAGATCATCTCGCCGCCCACCTTGGCGAACCGCTTCACCCGGCCGAGGATGGTTATCCAGCCGTCGTCGGTCATCGAGACCACGTCGCCCGTATCGTGCCAGCCGCCGGCAGGGGCCTCCATCGCGCCCCCGGGGGCGAGGTAGCCGGCCATGATGTTCGGTCCGCGGACCAACAGCTTGCCGCCGCCGGGGATCCCCTCCACCGGCTCCAGACGCGTCTCGACGCCCGGCAGCACGCCACCGACGGTGCCGCGGCGGTTGTCGGTGGGCTTGTTCACCGCGATCACGGGCGAAGCCTCGGTCGCCCCGTAGCCTTCCAGCAGGGGGATGGGGCCGAAGCGTTCGGTGATCAGGTTGTGGGTCTCTTCACGCACCTTCTCAGCCCCGCAGACCACGAACTTCAGGCCGGAGAGCTCGTCTCTGTCGGCGGCGCGGGCGTACTGGTTCACGAAGGTGTCCGTGGCCAGGAGGATCGAGGCCTTGGAGTCCTTCACCAGCGGCGGGATCTGCTTCACGTGCAGGGGCGAGGGGTACTGGAACGCCTTCATGCCGCTGAGGATCGGCAGCAGCACCCCGCCCGTGAGGCCGAAGCAGTGGAAGATGGGAAGCGGATTGAACATCACCCAGGCCGGGTCGAGATCGATATGGGCCTCGATCTGTCGCGCATTGGCCACCAAGTTCGCCTGGCTGAGCACCACCCCCTTGGGCGCGCCGAAGCTGCCGGACGTGAACAGGATCACGCCGGTATCCGACGGGCGGGTCGGGGCGCGGAAGGCCTTGGGGAAGGCGCCGGCGGCCGCGGCGAACAGCTTGTCCGCCAAGCCGACGGTGTTGCGCACCTCTTCCAGGTAGGTGATGGCGCAGATCGGCTCGAGGGCGTCGATCAGGTCGTGCAGCTTGCCCTGCTCGACGAACCTATGGGAGGTCAGCACCCGCTTCACTCCCGCCAGCTCGCAGGCCGCCTTCAGGCTGCGGATCCCGGCCGTGAAGTTCAGCATCGTCGGGATGCGGCCGAACGCGTGCAGGGCGAAGAAGGTCACCACGCCGCCGGCGCTCGAGGGCAGCATCACGCCGACGCGTTCGCCCTTTTCGGTCAAGGCCGCGAGCTTGCGACCCAGCGCGAAGCTCGCCCGGATCAGCCCGAGATAGGTGAGGGGATTGCGCTCCTGGTCTTCCAGGATAGGCTTCTTGGCGCCGTACTTCGCGCTCGCCTCGATGAGAGCGTCGAAGATCGAGCGTTCGCTGTCCTTCGCGTTGAAGGCGTGAGGCAAGAGGGCGTTCCTCCCGGCCGCGGGGCCGCGTTTTACGTTGGCGTCAACCTATCGCCGGCGCGATGGCTTGAAAAGAAGCGTTACAAGGCGTGAGGCGGGAGCTGGGAATGGAAAAGGTGAGCGGCATCGGGGGCGTGTTCTTCCGCGCCAGGGACCCGCAGGGGCTCGGGCGTTGGTATGAAGAGCACCTCGGAATTACCATCGGCGAGGCGGTCTGGTCCCAGGCGGCCGGCCCCACCGTCTTCGCCCCGTTCAAGGCCGACAGCGACTACTTCCCGGCCGACAAGCAGTGGATGATGAACTTTCGGGTCGGGGACCTCGACGCGCTGCTGGCGCAGCTGAGCGCCGCCGGAATCGCCGCCGAGACCCGGGCCGAATGGGACGACCCCCAGGTCGGCCGCTTCGCGCGCATCCACGATCCCGAAGGCAACCCTATCGAGCTGTGGGAGCCGCCGGCGGCGCCGTGACCACGTGGGGGATTGATCGCCCCGCCTCGAGCGACGATTTAAGGCCCATGGCCGTCGTCATCGACACCGTGGGTCAGCCCAGGCCCCGACACCCCGAAAAGCAGAACCGGCCTGACAGCCCGCTGCTTCGAAAGCCCGAATGGCTGCGCGTGCGCGCCCCGGGCTCCCCCGGCTATTCGGCGACGCGGGACATCGTGCGCGCCAACGGCCTGACGACAGTCTGCGAAGAGGCCGCCTGCCCGAACATCGGGGAGTGCTGGAGCCAGAGCCACGCGACCTTCATGATCATGGGGGAGATCTGCACCCGGGCCTGCGCCTTCTGCAACGTGGCCACCGGCAAGCCGGGGCCGCTGGATCCCTCCGAGCCCGAAAGAGTCGCCGAGGCGGTCCGCAAGATGGCGCTGAAGCACGTGGTGGTGACCTCGGTCGACCGCGACGACCTGGCGGACGGCGGGGCGGCCCACTTCGCGGCCGTGGTGCGGGCGATCCGCGCCGCAGCTCCCATGACGACGATCGAGATCCTGACGCCGGACTTCCACCGCAAGGGCGCCGCCCCCGAGGCGTTGATCGAATCGCGTCCCGACGTGTTCAACCACAACCTGGAGACCGTTCCCCGGCTCTACCTCTCCATTCGGCCCGGCGCGCGCTACTACCACTCGCTGCGGCTCTTGGAGCGGGTGAAGGAGCAGGACCCGGTGCAGTTCACCAAGTCCGGCCTGATGGTCGGCCTGGGCGAGACCAAGGAAGAGGTGATGCAGGTGATGGACGACATGCGCTCGGCGGGCGTCGACTTCATCACGATCGGCCAATACCTGCAGCCGACCCGCAAGCACGCGCCCATCGACCGCTTCTGGCATCCGGACGAGTTCAAGGCGCTGGAGGAGATCGCCCGGGCCAAGGGCTTTCTGATGGTGTCGGCGAGCCCGCTGACCCGCTCCTCCCACCACGCTGGAGAGGACTTCGCCCGCCTGCAAGCGGCGCGCCGGGCCCGGGAAGCGGCCGCTTGAAGCCCCTTCGCCACGACCTGGTGAAGGTGCTGCCATACACGCCGGACCAGCTGTTCGCGCTGGTCGGCGACGTGGCCGCCTATCCGGAATTCGTACCTTGGATAAAGGGCATGCGGACCTGGAACGCTCGCGAGGCGGCTCCGGGGATCGACACCCTCGACGCCGAGGCGACGGTCGGTTTCAAGCTGCTCAACGAGCGCTTCTCCACCCGCGTGCGGCGCGACTCGATGCTCAAGCGCATCGACGTGAACCTGATCTCCGGGCCGTTCCACACCCTGGTGAACAACTGGGCCTTCTACCCGGACCCGGGCGGGACACGGATCGAGTTCCACATCGAGTTCGCCTTCAAATCGCGGATCCTCGAGGCGCTGCTGGCGGCCAACTTCCATCACGCCGTTGAGCGGCTGATGACCTGCTTCGAGGCCCGGGCGAAGAAGCTCTACGGGGCGAGCGCGCAGGCCGCGCAGTAGCGCACTTCTCCCCCTGAGCGGGTTTGGAGATCCTCTCAGGCGATCCGGTCGCGCAGCGCCTGCAGGGCCGATTGCACGGCCGCGAACTGGATCTCTTCGCGGGTCTCGCCCTCGAACAGCTCGGCCTTGTGCATCAGCGCCTGATTCGAGCGGGCGGTGGCGATGTGGACGGTCCCGACCGGCTTCATCGGCGTGCCGCCGCCGGGCCCGGCGATGCCGGTCACCGACACCGCCAGGTGGGCGTTGGAGTTCTCCAGCGCGCCCTCGGCCATCATCCGGGCCACCGGTTCGGAGACCGCGCCCAGGTCCGCGATCAGGTCCCCGGGCACGCCCAGCAGCTCCTGCTTGGCGCGGTTGGTGTAGGCGACGAACCCGCGCTCAAAAACGTCCGAGGCCCCGGGGATGGAGCAGATGGCGCCGGCGACCAGGCCGCCGGTGCAGCTTTCCGCGGTGACGATCCGCAAGGACCGCTCGCGCGCCTCGTCGATCAGCAGCCGCGCCAGGGTCACGATCTCCAGGGAAAACATTTTCGGAACGCTCCGACAGGCGCTAGGCAAGCGCAAAGCCAGACCACAACATCGCCTGCGCCGCTGATTCAAGCCCCCGGACGACCATGACAGCTACTGAAGCCGGCGCGCGGCCGGCCGCCTCGATCTCGCCGGCGCTGTTCGCCGTGACGGTTTTCGCGAGCGCCGGCCTGGTCTTCATGGTCCAGCCGATGGTGGCGAAGCTGGTGCTGCCGCTGCTGGGCGGCTCGCCGTCGGTCTGGAACACCTCCATGGCCTTCTTCCAGGCGGCGCTCTTGGCCGGGTACGGCTACGCCCACCTGCTTCAGCGGGTGCGGTCGGTGCGGCGGCAGGCGGTGGTCCACACGATCGCCCTCATCGTCGCCGCCCTGGCGTTGCCCCTGCGGGTCAGTGAACTGGCCGGCCCGCCGAGCTCGGAGCAGCCGAGCCTTTGGCTGCTGGGGGTGCTGGCGATCTCAATAGGCGCGCCGTTCGCGGTGCTGTCGGCGACAGCGCCGCTGGTGCAGGCCTGGCATGCGCGGGTGTTCCGCGCCGAAGGGGGGCCGGAGCCCTACGTGCTCTACGCCGCCAGCAACCTCGGCAGCCTGATCGCGCTCCTGGCCTATCCGATCCTTGTGGAGCCCACCACGACGCTTCAGGGGCAGCGGCTGGGCTGGAGCCTCGGCTACGCCGCCTTCGTCCTGCTGATGGGCGGGCTGGCCTACCTGGTGTCCCGCACTGCGCAGGACGGGCCCGCTCAGATGGCCGCGGAGCCGGCCGCCCCGCCGGTCAGCTGGCGCCAGCGCCTGGCCTGGGTGGCGCTGGCGGCGATCCCATCGAGCCTGATGCTGGGGGTGACCACCCACATCACGACCGACGTCGCCTCCGCACCCTTCCTGTGGGTGGTGCCGCTGGCGCTCTATCTCGGCACCTTCATCATCGCCTTCTCGGAGAAGCCGGTGATCTCGCCGCCGATCGGGCTGATCCTTCACGCGATCGCTGTGGCGGCTTGCGCGGCCATGCTGCCGTTCAAGACCTCGAATTTCCTGGCGCAGATGGCCGTGCACCTGGCGGCCTTCTTCTTCACCGCCCTGGTCTGCCATCAGCGGCTGGTCTCGCTGCGGCCGCCGCCGGCGCGGCTGACCGAGTTCTACCTCTGCATGTCGCTGGGCGGGGTGGTGGGCGGCGCGTTCAACGCCTTCGCGGCCCCGGTGATTTTCAACAACGTCTACGAATACCCGCTGATGCTGGTGCTGGGGTGCCTGGCCCGCCCTTGGGGCGGGCGGATCGCCTTCTGGCGCTGGTTCGTCTTCCTGGTGGGGATCGCCGCCGCCTACGCCGCGGGGATCGTCGTTCAGTCCGAGGGCTTCGACGACAACGTCAAGCTGCTGCTGGGCGTGGTGGCGCTGTGCGCCGTGATCAACAGCCCACGGGGCTTGCTGTTCTTCGCCCTGATCGCCGCCATCTCAGTGGCGGCCGAGCTGGTCGGCGACCGAGTCGACACCCGGCAGAGCTGGCGCAGCTTCTTCGGCGTCCTGCGTCAGTCGCAGATGCCGGTGCCGGGGGTGGGCGTGGTCAAGATGCTGTCGCACGGCACCACCATGCACGGAGCCCAGGCGACCAACCCCGACTACGACTGCCGGCCGTTCACCTACTACGCCCTGGAGACGCCGATCGGGCAGGTGTTCCTGGCCGGCCGCGAGAAGCCGCATCCGCTGACCATCGGGGCGGTGGGTCTGGGGACCGGCGCGGTGTCGGCCTACACCCGCCCGGGCGACGTGCTGACCTTCTACGAGATCGATCCGCTGGTGAAACGGATCGCCACGGACCCGAAGAACTTCACCTACATCTCCAGCTGCTCCGAGGGGCGGATCGGCTACGTCATCGGCGATGCGCGCCTGACGCTCCAGAACGAGCCCAGGGACAAGTTCGACATTCTGCTGATCGACGCCTTCTCGTCGGACGCGGTCCCCGCACACCTGCTGACCGTCGAGGCGGCCCGGGGATACCTGGAGCGGCTGAAGCCCGACGGGGTGCTGATCCTGCACCTGTCCAACCGCAACCTGTCGCTGGCTGAGCCGGCCGCCGCTGTCGTCAAGGCGGCCGGGGCGCATGGCCTGCACCAGACCTTCATCCACGATCCGAGCGTGCCGCACATGTGGGCCTCCAGCGTCGAGGCGATGATCGTCGCCAAGACGCCGGCGGGCCTGGCGCCGTTCCGCAACGATCCCAAGTGGACGGCGATCGACGACGGCGGGGTGCGGCCCTGGACCGACGACTACACCAACCTTCCCGGGGCGCTGTACGACCAGATGAAGAGTCGGATGGACTGGCTGCCCTAGAGCGGCGTCTCCACCGTCGCCACGGCCTGGGCGAGCAGGCCCTCGCCGCGGCCGGTGAAGCCCATGCCCTCGGTCGTGGTCGCCTTCACGCTCACCCGGGCGAGGGGCAGCTCCAGGATCTGCGCGATACGCGCGCGCATCTCGTCGCGATGCGGCCCGATCCGGGGGCGCTCGCAGACGAGGGTGACGTCCACCGCCAGGATCCGGCCGCCGCCGGCTGTAATCCGATCGGCGGCGTGACGCAGGAAGCGGTCGGAGGCGGCGCCGCGCCACTGCGGGTCGGAGGGCGGGAAGTGCTGGCCGATGTCCCCGTCGCCGACGGCGCCCAGCAGGGCGTCGGTCAGGGCGTGCAGGCCGGCGTCGGCGTCGGAGTGGCCGACCAGCCCCTGGTCGTGGGGGATCTCCACGCCGCACAGCCAGACCCGGTCGCCGGGGCCGAACCGGTGGGCGTCGATCCCCTGGCCGACCCGGACGATGCGGGCCGCGCCCGCCAGCTGCTCGGCCATGGCGAAGTCCTCCGGATAGGTGAGTTTCATAAGCCGCGGGTCCCCGGCGGTCAGGGCGATGCGCCCGCCCGCGCGCTCGACCACGGCGGCGTCGTCGGTCGGCTCGTCCGGGCCGCTCCAGGCCCCGTAGGCTCTGCGGATCGCCCCGAGCCGGAAGGCCTGCGGCGTCTGCGCCCGGAAGAGGCCGTCGCGGGAGACCGTGGCTTGGACGGCCCCGCCCTTCGCGCGCTTCAGGGTATCGGCGACGGGCAGAGCGGGAACCGCCCCGTCCGCGGCCTGGAGCGACGCCAGCAGGGCCTCCATGTGGCGGGTTTCGAGAAAGGGCCGGGCGGCGTCGTGGATCAGCACCGGCTCGGTGTCGGGCGCATCGATAGCGGCCAGCCCGGCCTGGACGGAGAGGGCGCGCGTCGCCCCGCCCAGGACTGTGCGCCAGCGCGGGAGCCCGGAGAGCGCCATCTTGGCCGCTTCCCGCGTCTCATCGGAGACAGCAACCACCAGCTCGCGGGCGCCGGCCGCCAGCAGCGCCTCTGCGGACCAGCGGAGCACGGGACGCCCCGCCACGCTTCGCAGGGTCTTGGGGCCGCCGGGGCCGGCGCGTAGTCCGGAGCCGGCGGCGACGATCAGGCCGGTGAAGCTCATGGCGCGGGTCTTTAGCACGGCCGCGGCGAAACGGAGCCTTTACTGCGCCGCACAATTTGCCTAAAAACACAGCTGTGGGGATGACCGAAAAATGAGCAGCAAGCTCGACATCGGAGCAGTGACGGTCGGCGGGCGCGTCTGGATCGCCCCGATGACCGGCGTGTCCGACCTGCCGTTCCGAATGGCCGCCAGCCGCCTGGGTGCATCCTACGTGGCCACCGAGATGGTCGCCTCCGCCGAATTCGCCAAAGGCCGGCCCGACGTCGTCCGCCGAGCGGCGGTGGGGGAGGGGCTCCCGCTGATGGTGGTGCAGCTGGTGGGGCGCGAGCCTGGGGCCATGGCCGAGGGCGCGGCGCTCGCGGCGCAGGCGGGTGCGCAGATCATCGACCTCAACTTCGGCTGCCCGGCCAAGGAAGTGACCGGCGCCCAGTGCGGCTCGGCGCTGATGCGCGAGCCGGAGCTCGCCGCCGAGCTGATGGACGCGGTGGTCCGGGCTGTGGACGTGCCGGTGACGGTGAAGATGCGGCTGGGCTGGGACGACAAGTCCCGCAACGCGCCCGAGCTCGCCGCCCGGGCCGAGGCCCAGGGCGTCAAGGCGGTCACCGTGCACGGCCGCACCCGCAGCCAGTTCTACAAAGGCCAGGCCGACTGGGCGGCGGTGGCCGAAGTGAAATCCGCAGTGTCGGTGCCGGTCGTCGTCAACGGCGACATCGTCGACGGGGCGAGCGCGCGTCAGGCGCTGGCTCAGTCGGGCGCCGATGCGGTGATGGTCGGCCGCGGCGTCTACGGCCGGCCCTGGATCGCCGCCCAGATCGAGGCCGAGCTCGAGGGGCGCCGTTTCGAGGAGCCCACCGGCGCGGTTCGCTACGACATCGCCGTGCGGCACTTCCGCGAGAGCCTGGCGTTCTACGGCGCCCGGCTGGGTCTGAAGATCTTCCGCAAGCATCTGTCCGCCTACGTGGAGCAGGCGCCGCAGCCCGCCTCGCCAGAGGCCCGCCGCGCCGCCCGCGCCGCGCTGTGCCGCCTCGAAGACCCCGCCGCCGTGGAGGCCGGCCTGGCCGCTCTCTGGCTGGGGGAGCCTGAAAGGCTGGCCGCATGACCATGTCACGCCCCTCGCGCCCCGGCGCGGACCTCGATCGCCTGAAGTCGGCCGCCTTCGAGCTCAGCCCGGAGCCGGCTCTGGTCATCGGGCCCGACGGGGAACTGACCGCCGTCAACGAAGCGGCCCAGACGCTGTTCGGTCAGGGGCTGGGCCTGCTCGCCCGCGGCCGCTTCGCCGCCGCCCTGCCTCCGGGCTCGGCGCTCGTCTCGCTGCTCGAGCGTGCGATCGCCGAAGACGGGCCGGTGCGCGAGTGGGGTTTGGCCATCAGCCTGTTCGGCCTGCCGCCGTTCGAGGCGGACGGCGCAGCCGCGCCGCTGGGCGACGGCTCGGTGCTGTTGATCCTGCACGTCCGCGGTCCGCTGGCCGCCGACCGCGGCCAGGACGCGGCCGGTCTGCGCTCGATCATCGGTCTTGGCCGCATGCTGGCGCACGAGATCAAGAATCCGCTGGCCGGCATCCGCGGCGCGGCCCAGCTGCTGAAGTCCGGCGCCAAGGCCGAGGACGCCCCGCTCGCCCAGCTGATCGTCGACGAGACCGATCGGGTGCGCCGGTTGGTGGACCGGATGGAGGCCTTCTCGGACGATGCGCCGCCCGACCTGCAGGCGCTGAACATCCACCAAATCCTCGACCGCGTTCGCGCCCTAGCCGCCAACGGCGTGGCCGACGGCCTGACTCTGAAGGAGAGCTACGACCCCTCGCTGCCGCCGACCTTCGCGGACGAGGACCAGCTGATCCAGATCTTCCTGAACCTGGTGAAGAACGCCGCCGAGGCCGCCCACGCCCGCGGCGACGGCCGCGGTGAGATCTCGATCACCACCGCCTACCGCCACGGGGTGAAGGTGCGTGCGGCCAAGGGCCAGCACCTGCGCGGCGCGCCGCTGGAGGTGAAGGTGCAGGACAACGGGCCCGGCGTACCCGACCACCTGCGCGAGAGCCTGTTCCAGCCCTTCGTCAGCTCCAAGTCGCACGGCGCGGGCCTCGGCCTGGCGCTGGTGGCCAAGCTGGTGGCCGGCCACGGCGGCCTCATCGACTTCGAATCCGAGCCCGGACGCACCGTCTTCCGCGTGCTCCTGCCCATCGCCCCCGGGGACGCCGCATGAACGCCGCCACGAAGAAGATCCTGATCGCGGACGACGACTCGTCGATCCGGCTGGTGCTCAGCCAGGCGTTCAGCCGGCTGGGGTACCAGGTACGCGCCACCGGCAACGCCGCGACGCTGCTGAAGTGGGTGTCGGAAGGCGAAGGGGACCTGGTGGTCACCGACGTCGTCATGCCGGACGAGAACGTGTTCGACGTGCTGCCCCGCATCCGCAAGGAGCGGCCGAAGCTGCCGGTCATCGTGATGAGCGCCCAGAACACGCTCCATACAGCGGTGAACGCGGCCGAGATCGGCGCCTTCGACTACATCCCCAAGCCGTTCGACCTGGACGATATGACCAACACGGCCCGCCGGGCGCTGGCCAGACCCGTCGATGGCGAGGCTGCCAAGGCGCAGGCCAGGGCCGTGCGCGACGAGCGGCTACCGCTGATCGGCCGCTCAGGGCCGATGCAGGACGTCTACAGGACGATCGCGCGGCTGGTCGGCGCTGACCTGACGGTGCTGATCCTTGGCGAGAGCGGCTCCGGCAAGGAGCTGGTCGCCCGGGCGCTGCACGACATGGGCCGGCGTAAGGACGGC
>NZ_DATAGM010000207.1:0-10897 GCF_036263695.1 Phenylobacterium sp. | reverse complement strand
TGGCCCAGGACGGCGTGCCGTTCAACGAGGCGGACGGCTCCGGCGACTTCCAGCTGATGGATCCGCTGCTCGCCAGGTACGTCGAGGTCTACAAGGGCGGCAACGCCTTGCGGTTCGGCGCGGCCGCGCTCGGCGGGGCTGTGAACTATGTGAGCCCAACCGGTCGCACGGCCGAGGGCGGGCGCCTGCGCGTGGACGGCGGCTCGTGGCGGACGCTGCGGGCGCATGCCGAATGGGGAGGCCGATGGGACGCGGTGGACGCCTTCGTCGGCGCGACCGCCATCACCGCCAACGGCTGGCGCGCCCACAGCGACCAGACGGCGAAACATCTCACCGCCAGCTTCGGCCGCTCGTTCGGCGACGATGGCGAGGGGCGGCTGACCCTCAGCGGCCACAACGTCGAACAGGAGATCCCCGGCTCGCTGACGCTTCAGCAGGCGCTGCAGGCGCCGAAGATGGCGGCGGCGGCGAACATCTCCGGCGACTACCAGCGCAACATGCGCGCGGTCCGCGCCACGCTGCAGGCCCGCTGGCGGCTCGCAGAGGGGGCCGTCCTGGAAGCGGCGGCCTACGCCACCTGGAAGGACCTGGACCACCCGATCTTCCAGGTCATCGACCAGGAGAGCCGCAACCTGGGCGCATATCTGCGCCTCGATTGGGAAGGACAGTTCGGCGGCCGGCGCGCCGACCTGTTCGCCGGCGCCGCGATCCGCCAGGGCGACCTCGACGCGCGACAGTGGGTGAACCTGGCATCCTCCCGCGGCCCCTTGACGGCGCAGTCGCGGCAGAACGCACGGGAGGTCCACCTCTTCGCCGAGGGGCGGCTGTTCGTGACCGACCAATTGGCCCTGGTCGGGGGCGGCGGGCTCGCCCGCGCCGACCGGGAGTACGTGAACCTGCGGATCGCCGACCACCTGCGCAGCAAGTCGTTCGAGTGGCTCGCCCCCAGGGTCGGACTGCTCTGGGAAGGCGAGGGCGGGGTCCAGGCGTTCGCCAACCTCACGCGTTCGGTGGAGCCGCCGCCGTTCTCCGCGCTCGTCCAGACCGGGCCCTTCCCGGCCTTCACGCCCGTCGAGCCGCAGTCGGCCTGGACCTTTGAAGTCGGGACCCGCGGCCGCAAGGGGCCGGCCCTGTGGGACATCATCCTCTATCGCGCGGAGGTGGAGGACGAGCTGTTGACGTTCCAGGTCACGCCGCAGATTCCGGTGGCCACTTTCAACGCCGGCCCGACTGTCCACCGAGGAGTGGAGGCGGCAGTCGACCTGAGGCTAGGTCGCGGCTGGCGGTTGCGCCAGACCTACGCCTGGTCGGACTTCCGGTTCGACGGGGATCGGGTCTACGGCCACGGGAGGCTGCCGATCGTTCCTGAGCACCTCTACCGCGCCGAGCTGCGGTGGGAGCATCCCGGCGGCTGGTTCCTCGCCCCCAACCTCGAGTGGGTGCCCCGCGGCGCCTTCGTCGACTACGCCAACACGCTGCGGGCGCCGGGCTACACCCTCACAGGGATCGCAGGCGGCTGGACGCGTCCGGACGGGCTCTCCGTCTTCCTCGAGGCGCGCAACCTGACCAACGAGCGCTACGTGTCCAACTTCAACGCGGTCACAGACGCCAGCCGGCCCGGCGTCTCGACCTCCGTCTTCTTCCCCGGCGAGGGCCGCGCCGTCTTTGGAGGCCTGTCATGGCGCTACTGACCCGTCTCGCCGCGCTCGCGGCGCTCGCCGCCACTCCCGCTGCGGCTCACGTCGTGGCCGACCCTGCCGAGGCGAAGGCAGGCGCCTACCAGGTGGTCCGCTTCCGTGTGGGCCACGGCTGCGACGGCCAGGCCACCACCAGGCTGAGCATTGCGATTCCTCCGGGTATGCCGGCAGCCCGGCCCCAGCCGAAGCCGGGCTGGAAGCTCTCCATCGTCCGCGAGGGAGCGGCGGTGAGCGCCATCACATGGGAAGGCGAGCTTCCGGAGGGCCAGTTCGACGAGTTCGCGGTCATGTTCCGCCTGCCGGCCGAAGCCGGCGAACTCACCTTCCCGGTGACCCAGACCTGCGGGTCCGCTCAGGTCCTCTGGGACCAGAGGCCGTCGGGTCCGGACCGCCCCCCGCGGCCGGCGCCCACCCTTCGCCTCACGCCCGCCGCAGCCGGCGGCCACCATCACAGCCACTAAGGGACACGCACCATGCGCACGCTCATTCTCACGGCCGCCCTCGCCGCGGCCACTCTCGCCGCCCCCGCCCTCGCGCACATGCCCGGCGGCCTGGAGGTGGTGCAGGCCTGGAGCCGGCCGGCCGCCGCCGGGATGACCGGGGCCGGCTACATGACCATCCGCAATCGCGGCAAGCAGGCCCAGACACTGGTGAAGGTGGAGACCCCCGCCGCGAAGAAGGTCGAGATGCACCGGACGGTGACCGAGGGCGGCGTATCGCGGATGCAGCCGGTCGGCCAGCTGGTCATCCCGGCCGGCGGCGAGGCGAAGTTCGCCCCCGGCGGTCAGCACCTGATGCTGGTCGGCCTGGCCCGGCCGCTGAAGGCGGGCCAGCACGTGCCGGCCACCCTGACCTTCGCCAGCGGGGTCAAGGTGAAGGCCGACATCGTCGTCGGAACGGCCGCCCCGCCCGAGCGCCCAGGCTCGATTCACAACCACTGAGGGCGCGTTGACTTGAGGCGCAGGCCTGCGGTCTATGCGCCTCATTATTTTAAGTATTGGAGGCGCCGATGGAGGCCTGGAATTACGCCAACCTGTGGGAGAGCGTCGCTGCGGCCGCGCCGGACCGCCCCGCCTTGATCCAGGGCCACAAGGTGGTCCGGTACCGGGACTTCGACCGCCGCGCCAACGCGCTGGCCCGCCGGATGCTGGACGCCGGCGTTTCCCATCAGTCCAAGGTCGGCGCCTACCTCTACAACGCCCCGGAATACCTCGAGACCTACTTCGCCGCCTTCAAGGCGGGCCTGGCGCCGTTCAACATCAACTACCGTTACGGCGGCGAAGAGCTGACCTATTTGCTCGACAACGCCGACGCCGAGGTGGTGGTGTTCCACGCCTCGTTCGCCGCGACCGCCGACAAGGTGCGGGGCAGCTTGCCCAAGGTGAAGCTGTGGCTGGCGGTTCCCGAGGCCGGCCACGCCATCCCAGAGTGGGCCGAGGACTACGAGGCTATCGCTTCGCCCGGCGCCGACAGGGTGGTCGCGCCCTGGGGCCGCTCAGGCGACGACATCCTGATGATGTACACCGGCGGCACCACCGGCATGCCCAAGGGCGTGATGTGGCGGCAGGAGGACCTGTTCAAGAGCCTCGGCGGCGGGGCCAACCTGCTGCTGGGCCTGGGCCCGCTGGAGACCGTCGCCGAGGCCGGCGAGCGGGTGAAGGCGGCGGTCGCCAGCGGCGCGCCGCAGGCGGTGACCATGGCGGTCGCCCCGCTGATGCACGCCACGGCGCAGTACATTTCGCTGGGGGCGCTCAACGCCGGGACCGCCGTGGCCGTGCTGCCCTCGCGCAAGTTCGATCCGGTCGAGCTGTTCGACGAGGTGGACCGGCTGGGCGTATCGGGCCTGATCATCGTCGGCCTGGCCTTCGCCGCGCCGATGCTGGAAACGCTCGACGCCAACCCCGGCCGCTGGAAGCTGACCAGCCTGCTGCGCATCGTCTCCTCCGGCACGATGTGGAGCGCCGAGAACAAGCAAGGCCTGCTGAGGCACATGCCGCAGGTGACGCTGATCGACTCGCTGGGCTCGTCCGAAGCGCCGGGTCTGGCCGGCTCGATGGCCAACGCCGCCGCTCCGGCCCAAACCGCCAAGTTCGCGGTCGGCGCCAACGCCGCGGTGTTCACAGAGGACGGCCGCCGCGTTCAGCCGGGCTCGGGCGAGCGCGGCCTGCTGGCGGTCGGCGGCTACACGCCGATCGGCTACTACAAGGACGAGGAGAAGTCGGCCAAGACGTTCCGGGTCTTTGAGGGCCAGCGCTACTCGGTGCCCGGCGACTGGGCGACCGTCGAGGCGGACGGGACCATCACCCTGCTGGGGCGCGGCTCGCAGGTGATCAACACCGGCGGCGAGAAGGTCTTCCCCGAAGAGGTGGAAGAGGCCCTGAAGCGCTTCCCCGGCGTGCGTGACGCGGCCGTGGTCGGCGTGCCGGACCCCCGCTTCGGCGAGCGGATCTGCGCGGTCGTCGACTTCGTGGGCGACAAGGCGCCGACCCTGCAGGAGATCGCCGGCCACGTGAAATCCATCCTCGCCGACTACAAGGCGCCGCGGGAGCTGGTGCTGGCCCCGGTGGAGCGCGCCCCGAACGGCAAGCTCGACTATCGGTCGGTGAAAGAGATGGCGCTGAAATCGCTCGCGGCGCCCGCGACCTAACAAAAATGTAATGAGCGGAGTTGGGGCCGGACGAGGCATGGTCCGCCCCAACTATGCATCATCCAAGGCGTTTTTCTTCATGAAGACCTATTGGCTCGGGGCCGCCGCTGCGGCCGCACTTGCCATCGCCGCCCAGCCGGCGGCCGCTTTCGACCGCGCCCATGCGGGCCTGCTGCAGGCCGACACCGCCGGCGGCGGCGGCGCCGGACCGCAGCTCTCCGAAGCGCCCCGCATGGGGACCTGGGGCTTCGACATCTCGGGCATGGACCGCACGGTCGAGCCCGGGGACGACTTCTTCCGGTTCTCCAACGGCGCTTACCTGGCGAAAATGGAGATCCCCTCCGACCGTTCGCGGTTCGGCGTGTTCGACGCGCTGAACGAGCTGTCGGTGAACCGCATGCGCGCGGTGCTCGACAAGGCCGCCGCCAACAAGGCCGCCGCGGGCGAAGAGGCCCAGATCGCCGCCATGTACCGCAGCTTCATGGACGAGGCCGGCGTCAACGCCCTAGGCGCCAAGCCGCTGGCCCAGGACCTGGCCGCCATCCGCGCCGCCAAGACCCGCGACGACATCGCCCGCCTGATGGGCGCCTCCATGAAGGGCTTCGGCGGCTCGGTCTTCTCGGCCTCGATCTATGACGACGCCAAGGAGCCCGAGCGCTACACCGTCTACCTCGGCCAAGCCGGCCTGGGTCTGCCGGACCGCGACTACTACCTCGTCGAACGGTTCGCGCCGCAGCGGGAGAAGTACGTCGGGTACATCACCAAGCTGCTGACCCTGTCCGGCTGGCAGAACTCCGCCGAGGCCGCCAAGCAGATCCTCGCCCTCGAGACCGAGATCGCCAAGGTCTCCTGGACCCGGGCCGAGCGGCGCGACGACGACAAGACCTACAATCCGTACGACGTGGACCAGCTGGCGACCTTCGCGCCGGGCTTTTCCTGGCGCGCGTTCATGGAAGGCGCGGACCTGGGGAGCGTGAAGCGGGTGATCGCCTCCGAGAACACCGCCTTCCCGAAGATCGCAGCGATCTACGGCGCCACGCCGGTGGAGACGCTGAAGGCCTGGTCGGCCTTCCACCTGGCCGACAACGCCGCGCCCTACCTGTCGAAGGACTTCGACCAGGCCTTCTACGAGTTCCGCCAGAAGACCCTGTCCGGCCAGCCGGAGCAGCGGCCGCGCTGGAAGCGGGGCGTCTCGCTCGTCGACGCACAGATCGGCGAGGCGCTGGCTAAGCCTTACGTCGCCGCCTACTTCCCGCCGGAGAGCAAGGCCAAGATGGAGCAGCTGGTCGCCGACCTGAAAGCGGCGATGAAGGCGCGCATCGACAGGCTCGACTGGATGAGCCCGGCGACCAAGACCAAGGCCCACGACAAGCTCGCCAAGTTCAACGTGAAGATCGGCTACCCGAACAAGTGGCGCGACTACACGGGCCTTCGGGTCACGGACAACGACCTTTACGGCAACGTGGAGCGGGCCGCGGCCTTCGATTGGGCCTTCCGGGTCGGCCGTCTGGGCGGGCCGGTGGACGATGAGGAGTGGGGCATGACCCCGCCGACCATCAACGCCTACTACTCTTCGACCAAGAACGAGATCGTCTTCCCGGCTGGCATCCTGCAGCCGCCCTTCTTCGACCCCAACGGCGATCCGGCCATCAACTACGGCGCCATCGGCGGGGTGATCGGGCACGAGATCACCCACGGCTTCGATGACCAGGGCCGCAAGAGCGACGGCGACGGACGGCTGACCGACTGGTGGACGGCCGAGGACGCGGCCAAGTTCCAGGCGCAGGCCAAGAAGCTCGGCGAGCAGTACGCGGCGGTGGAGATCCTGCCCGGCGCCAAGATCAACGGCGACCTGACCATGGGCGAGAACATCGCCGACCTTGGCGGGCTGCTGATGGGCCTGGACGCCTACCGCATCTCGCTGAAGGGCAAGCCGGCCCCGGTGCTCGACGGCCTGACCGGCGACCAGCGTGTCTTCCTCGGCTGGGCCCAGGTGTGGCGCGGCAAGTACCGCGAGGACGCCATGCGCCAACTGCTGGTCGCAGACCCCCACTCGCCTCCCGAGGCGCGGGTCAACCTGCCGATGCGCAACATCGACGCCTGGTACGAGGCGTTCGGCGTCAAGCCCGACGACAAGATGTACATTCCGCCTGAGCAGCGCGTGCGCATCTGGTAGCGCCACTCAGCTGAAGCGCGTTCCGACGGCCGGCCCGCAAGGGCCGGCCGTTTCGCATTGTGCGCCCAAACTTGCGTTCGGCTTCATGGCCGGCCGCCATCCTGACGTGACGGACCTGCCGCAACGGGCTGGGTCGCCGGGATGAGCCCGGCGATGACGAAACGTGGGGGCGGGGGATGTTTTGACTCTGCCGTCAAAACCGCGACAATGCTGAAAAGAAGAAGGCCCGCTGCGGGGGATAATCGCAGCGGGCCGACTTTGAGCCGTCGCTCAATTTAAGAGGGCGTTTCCTCCCCGAAACGCCGGAGACTTTCGGACTTCGTCGCCGTCATGTCTCTCGCCCGATTACAAAACGGCAATTTTCTGCCTGAGTCAACGGCCCCCGCTCAGGTCAGCCAACAGTTTTCCGCGACCGTAGCAATTCGGGCCATCTTTCCGACACTCACGTCAAAACTATGCCTTTCAGCGCATCAAATGATGGCGAATCCGTCTGGAAGACGAAGTCGGAGCGGTAGCTGGACACCGGCCCGACGCCTTTGGCGGTGAGCGCCGCGGCGGCCGCGGCCACTTCGCCCAGCGGCAGCCGATCGCGGGTGACCTCGCCGTCCGGTCCGCCCGGCCAGACCAGGCTTGCGGTCTGCAGGGCGGCGGCGCGGGCCTCGACGACGCGCAGGAAGCGTTCGGCGGTCCGCAGCTGGTCGGCGCTCCAGGACGCGCGCAGGCTGGCCATCAGCTGCGCCTGGCTCTTCAGTATGACGCCGTCGGCCAGCACCTTCAGCCCGTTGGCGGCCAGGGTGGAGCCGGTGGTGGTGATGTCCACCACCAGCTCGGCCGCGCCCGCCGCCGGCGCGCCCTCGGTCGCGCCGCCCGATTCGACGATCCGGTAATCGGCGACGCCGTGGCGGGCGAAGAAGGCCCGGGTCTGGACGAGGTATTTGGTGGCCACCCGCATGCGCCGGCCGGTGCGGGCCAGCACGTCGTGGGCCACCTCCTCCAAGTCGGCCATGTCGTCCACGTCCAGCCAGCTCTTGGGCACGGCCACCACCAGGTCGGCGCGGCCGAAGCCCAGCGGGCGTAGCAGCAGGACCCGCTGCTCGACGTCGCCGCCGCGCTCGCGCAGCAGGTCCTCGCCGGTGACGCCCAAGTGCACGTCGCCCGCGTCGACCGCCTCGGCGATCTCGCCGGCCGAGACCAGGCGAACCTGCACCTCCGGCAGCCCTTTCAAGGCCCCCAGATAGCCGCGCGAGCCGCCCGCGGCGGCAAGGTCCAGCCGGCAGTCCGCCAGCCAGGCCTCGACCTGTTCTTTCAGCCGCCCCTTGGAGGGCACGGCGAGGATGAGGGGCTCGGTCATGCTTCGCCTCCTGCAAAGGCCCGCCACGGCCGCACCATGGCGCCCACGGCGCGGGTTCCGTTCGCGCCCCCCAGGCGCGCCGGCAGGGAATCGTAGCGCCCGCCCACGGCCACCGGCCGCTCGGCGCCGAGAGCCTCCGAGCGCACCTCGAAGGTCAGGCCGTCGTAATAGTCGAAGGTGTGTCCCAGGCCGGCAGCGAACCACAGCCGGTCCACCGGCGCGCCGGCGCGGAGCAGCCGCTCCACCCGCTCGGCCCAACCGCCGAGCGCCGCCGAGATGGCCGGCGCCTCGCCGCCGATGTCGTCCACCGCCTCCAGCGCCCGGTCGAGCGGCGCGGCGATGGCGAGGAAGGCCTTGACGGCGTCGGCCTGGGCCGGGGTCAGGGCCGGCGCCTGGGCGGCCTCGGCCTTGCGCACCAGCCGCTGGGCGATCTCCGCGGGCCCACGGCCGCCGACCCGCTCGATGCCGGCCAGCGCCCAGATCTCTTCCAGCAGGGCCGCCGCCTCACGCTCTGAAAGGCCCGCGAGCCGGGCGGCGAGCGCGCCGGTCTGGGTCGCCTCAGGCGCAGCGCCGGCCCGCGCCAACTCGGCGGCCAGCAGCCGGGGCCGCGCCGCAGCCCGGCGCATCCGCGCGGCGAGGCTCGGCGCCAAGCCCAGCCCGTCGATGAGCGCCGCAAACAGCCCGACGTCGCCGAGCCAGAGGGTTAGGTCCTTGCGCCCGCCGGCGGCGGCCGCCCGCCACGCCAGCGCGGCGACCTCGGCGTCGGTTGCGGCCGCTGGGGCCATTCCGGACTCGTAGATCTCCAGGCCGACCTGCAGGAATTCCTCTGGCCGGTCGGCGCTCTCGGGCGCGGCGCGGAACGCCGTGCCCTCGTAGAAATAGCGGCCCTCGGCGGCGCCGGAGGCCAGATGCAGCCGGGCGACCGGGACGGTGAAGTCCGGGCGAAGGCAGGCCTCCTCTCCGCCCTCGGACTGGACGACAAATAGCCGGGCGCGAAGGGCCTCGCCGGCCAGCTCGAGCAGCAGGCTCAGCGGCTGCAGGATGGGCGGATCAACCCGCTCCGCGCCCGCCTCGATGAACGGGGCGCGGATGGCGGCCAGCGCCTGCGCCGGGACGCGCGGTTCGGCCCTCACGCGCGGGCGTCCAGGATGCGGCGGATGGCCGAGACCAGCTCGGCCCTGGGCAGCGACTGCTGGCCTGGCCGCTCGGCCCGCCAGGCCGCGTTG
Source organism: Phenylobacterium sp. (assembly GCF_036263695.1). GTDB lineage: Bacteria > Pseudomonadota > Alphaproteobacteria > Caulobacterales > Caulobacteraceae > Phenylobacterium. The sequence goes on along the minus strand of NZ_DATAGM010000207.1, from coordinate 1,800 downwards.
TCGGCCACCTTCGAAGCCAGCTCACGCCCGAGGTCCAGGTCCTTGATGGTCACCGTGCCGGCCGCCAGCTCGTCCTCGCCGACGATCACCGCGGCCGGCGAGAGCCGCCGGTCGGCGTACTTCATCTGCGCCTTCATGCCCGAGCCGCCGAGATAGACCTCCGCGGCGATCCCCGCCGCCCGAAGCTCGCCGGCGATGGCGAAGTAGTCGGCCATGCGGGCCTGATCAAAGGCGATCACCACCACGGGGCCGCGCTGCTCGGCCGCCGGGTCGCGGCCCGCGGCTCTGAGCGCCGCCGCCAGGCGCGAGACGCCGAACGAGCAGCCGGTGGCCGGAACCCGCTCGCCGGTGAAGCGGGCGACCAGGTCGTCGTAGCGACCGCCCCCGCCGAGCGATCCGAAGCGGACGGGCAGGCCCTTCTCGTCCAAGGTCTGAAGCAGCAGCTCCGCCTCGAAGACCGCGCCGGTGTAGTACTCCAGGCCTCGCACGATCGCCGGGTCGAAGGCCGCCCGGTCGGGGCCGACGCCCAGCGCGGTCAGCGCCTGGTGAATCTTGCCGAGCTCCTCGAGGCCGGCGTCGCCTTCGGCCGAGCCGCCAATGACGTTGGCCAGCCGGTCCAGCGTCTCGGGCCGGCCCTCGGCGCCCGCGGAGACGAAGGCCAGCACCCGGTCGATGGCGGCGGCCTGCAGCCCAGCCCCCTTGGTGAAGGCGCCGGACTCGTCCTTGCGGCCCTCGCCCAGCAGCAGCTTCACGCCGTCCAGGCCGAGCCGGTCGAGCTTGTCGACCGCCCGCAGCACGCCCAACGTCTGGCCGGGATCGGTGACCCCGGCCGCCGCCAGCAGGCCGTTCATCAGCCGCCGGCTGTTGATCTTCACCACGGCCTGGCCGCGCGGAAGGCCGATGGCCTCCAGCCCCTCGGCCATCAGCGCGATCACCTCGGCGTCGGACTCCGGCCGGGCCGAGCCGACCGTATCGGCGTCGCACTGGACGAATTCGCGGAAGCGGCCGGGACCGGGCTTCTCGTTGCGCCATACCGTGCCCACCGCATAGCGGCGGAACGGCTTGGGTAGCCCGTCCCAGTTGCCCGCGGCGAAGCGGGCCAGCGGGGCGGTGAGGTCGTAGCGCAGGGCCATCCACTCGCCGTCGTCGTCCTGCAGAGCGAAGACGCCCTCGTTGGGACGGTCGGCGTCGGGCAGGAACTTGCCCAAGGCGTCGGCGTACTCCAGCGCCCCGGTCTCCAGGGCCTCGAAGCCGTAGCGCTCGTAGACCGGCACGATCCGCTCGACGATGGTCCGCTCGGCCGTCAGGTCCCGGGCCCTGCGGTCGATAAAGCCGCGCGGGGCGCGGGCGAGGGGCCGGTCGCTGGTCATGGCCGGGCGCTTAGACGAGCGGGCCTCGTCGGGCAAGGCGGCGGCGGGGTCTGTCGGGGCGGTCATCGTCGGATCCTCTGGCGGTCTCGAGGGCGACGGATGGGGCTGGAAACTCAGGACGCCCCATCCGCTTCAGGCGGGGCGTCGGGCGGTGCGCTTTAGGCCAAGCGGCTCCGGCCGATCCCGCGGGTGCAGGTCGGATGGTGGTGGCCGTGGTGGTGCGCGGTCCGCGTCATCGGGCGGGCTTATAGCGGAGGCGGAGCGTCCGGGGAAGACGCCGCCAGCCGGCGGGCGGGCCAGATCGCAACCACCCCCAGCGGCAGGAGGGCGAGCGCGACCCACAGGCCGGCGGCCTTGGCGGTCTCTTCGCTGAGGCCCTGCGCGAAACCGACGAGGTTGGCCGCGACGCCGGCCAGGGCCGCGCCGGCGG
>NZ_DATAGM010000206.1:0-2587 GCF_036263695.1 Phenylobacterium sp. | reverse complement strand
GCGGACGTGTCCGCCGGCGCCGATCCCTTCACCGCCCGTCTCGTCAAGCACGAGGGCAAGCGGCTCTCCAAGTTTGACCTGCCGGGCGAGACCGCGGCGATGGCCGCCAAGGCCGCCGTCCAGGCCGGCCAGTTCAAGGTGGCCTCGGTCGAGAAGAAGCCGGCCCGGCGCAGCCCGCCGCCGCCCTTCACCACCTCGACCCTGCAGCAGGAGGCCTCGCGCAAGCTGGGCTTCTCGGCCCAGCGCACCATGCAGGCCGCCCAGCGCCTCTACGAAGGCGTCGACATCGGCGGCGAGACGGTCGGCCTGATCACCTACATGCGGACCGACGGCGTCCAGGCCGCGCCGGAGGCGCTGACCGAAGCCCGGCAGGTGATCGGCGGCCTCTACGGCAAGGAATACGTGCCCGAGGCGCCGCGCCAGTACCGCACCAAGGCCAAGAACGCCCAGGAGGCGCACGAGGCGATCCGCCCGACCTCGCTGGCCCGCAACCCCGGCTCGCTGCGGCTGGATGGCGACCTCGCCCGGCTCTACGAGCTGATCTGGAAGCGGATGATCGCCTCCCAGATGGAGAACGCCCGGATCGAGCGGACCACCATCGAGCTGGAGAGCGCCGACGGGAAGACCGGCCTGCGCGCCACTGGTCAGGTGGTGCTGTTCGACGGCTACCTCGCCGTCTACGAGGAAGGCCGCGACGATCCCGAGGACGAAGAAGGCGGGCGCCTGCCCCAGGTGCGCGAAGGCGCCGAGGCGCGCGTCCTGGCCTCCCGCGCCGACCAGCACTTCACCGAGCCGCCCCCGCGCTACTCCGAAGCCAGCCTGGTGAAGAAGATGGAGGAGCTCGGCATCGGCCGGCCTTCGACCTACGCCTCGATCCTCTCGGTGCTGCGCGACCGCGCCTATGTACGGATGGACAAGAACCGCTTCGTTCCCGAGGACAAGGGCCGGCTGGTCACCGCCTTCCTGGAGCAGTTCTTCAACCGCTACGTCGAGTACGATTTCACCGCCGACCTGGAGCAGAAGCTCGACCTGGTCAGCGCCGGCGAGCTCGACTGGAAGGTGCTGCTGCGCGAGTTTTGGACCGACTTCCAGAGCGCCGTGGCGGACATCGGCGAGCTTCGCGTCACCGAGGTGCTGGACAAGCTCAACGACGCCCTGGCGCCGCTGATCTTCCCGCCCAAGCCCGACGGATCGGATCCGCGCGCCTGCCCGGCCTGCGCCTCCGGCCAGCTCTCCCTCAAAACCGGCAAGTTCGGCGCCTTCGTCGGCTGCTCCAACTATCCGGAATGCCGCTTCACCCGCCCGATTGCGCAGTCCGAGGGCGAGGACGACGCCGCCTCCGGCGACCGCGAGCTCGGCGTCGATCCGGTGACCGGCGAGACGGTCTACCTCAAGGCCGGCCGCTTCGGCCCCTACGTCCAGCTGGGCGAAGGCGACAAGCCCAAGCGTTCCAGCCTGCCCAAGGGCTGGTCGGCGGCGGCCATGGACCTGGAGAAGGCCCTGCGCCTGCTGCGCCTGCCCCGCGAGGTCGGCAAACACCCGGACGACGGCAAGGTCATCACCGCCGGCATCGGCCGCTACGGCCCATTCGTCGAGCACGCCGGCACCTACGCCAACCTGCCCGAGGTGGAGGAGGTGTTCGAGGTCGGTCTGAACCGCGCCGTGGCCCTGCTCGCCGAGAAGCGGGCCGGCGGCAAGGGCGGCCGCACCCAGGCCGCCGCGCTCGCCGAGCTCGGCGCCCACCCGGTGGACGGCGAGCCCGTCCGCATCCTCTCGGGCCGCTTCGGTCCCTACGTGAAGCACGGCTCGACCAACGCCAACGTGCCCAAAGGCGCCGACCCCGCGGCGCTGACCATGGACGAGGCCGTTAAACTGCTCGCCGAACGCGAGGCGAAGGGCGGCGGCAAGAAAAAGCCCGCCCGCAAGGCGAAAGCCGCTCCGAAAGCCGCCGCGGCGGAGGCCAAGCCGAGGAAGGCCGTGCCGAAGAAGGCTCCGGCGAAGAAGCCCGCCGCCAAGAAGGCCAAGGTGGACGCCTGATCAGAGGCGCGCCTCGTTCGGCAGCGAACGGGCGCCTTCGTCGGGGTCCAGGTCGTCCGCAGCGAGGTCGGTCGGAAGCGCCTCCTCTTCGCCGAGGCCGATGATCGCATCGACGCCCAGCCCGAACCGCTGCGCCACGTCCGGGGCGTGCCGCACGAGGTCGGTGCGCAGCTTCAGCAGAGCCAAGTCCTTGGACTTGCTCTCCAGCATCACGTCGAACGCGAAGTCCCGCGCATCGCGCATGAAGCGGATGAACTCGAACGGATTCACGAAATCGGCGTGGTTGGTGAGCACCGGCGGCAGCAGCGCCGTAGTCTTCTTCCGGGTCTTGGGGTCCGTCCGAACGAGCTCGCGAAGCTCTGTCCGCGGGGTGGAGAAATGTATCTTCGGGCGCTCTCCCTCAGGCCAGGTGGCCAGCATCTTCGCTAGCGTCGGCGTCATCTCCAGCCCCTCGGGGTTGAGGCACCAGAAGTGCTGGAAGTCGAAGATGAGCCGCACGCCCGTCTGCTCGTGCACCCACACCACGTCGGCCGCGCTGAAGCGGATGTCG
>NZ_DATAGM010000205.1:0-13938 GCF_036263695.1 Phenylobacterium sp. | reverse complement strand
GGCGGCGGTTCTCTCGACGCTGGTCATCGTCGCCGGCCAGTCGAACGCGGTGGGACAGAACCTCGGGCCCGCCAACCTGCCGCCGACCGTGCGGGCCGACCCGAACGTGCGGATCTGGCGGGACGGCCGCTTCCAGACCTTCGCGCCGGGGGTGAACACCGGCGGTCCCAACACGCCCCGCGCCTGGGGCCCGGAAGTGGAGTTCGTCCGCCGCTGGCGCGCCGATCACCCGGGCGAGCGGCTCTATCTCGTCAAGGTCGCCAAGGGCTCCACCGGCGTGGTGAAGGACCCCAGGGCCTGGGACTGGTCGCCCGCCTCCCGCGGCGAGCAGTACGACCTCGCCACCCGCGACGTGCAGGCCGCCAAGGCCCAGCTGCGCGACCTGGACCGCGTCGTCATCCTCTGGATCGGCGGCGAGAGCGACACGGTCGCCCCCGCCAAGGCCGCGGCCCACGAGCGGGCGCTGAGCGCCCTCTTCGCCCGCATCCGCTCCGACTGGTGGATCGCCGGACCGACCATCGTCATGGCTCGTATCGCCGACGAGTGGGACCGGGGCGGACCCGTCCGCGGGGCCCAGACGAGGCTCGGCGCCTTCAGCACCGACCACATCCCCATGCAGCCCGACCGCGCCCACTTCAGCGCCGCCGGGCAGGTGCAGCTGGGCGGCGCCTTCTACGAGGCGTGGAAGCGGCGGGCGGCGAAGCGCTAAGTCAGTGCCGGAACACCCGCACGCCGGTGAAGGCCATGGCGATGCCGGCCTGGTCGGCGGCGTCGATGACCTCCTGATCGCGGATTGAGCCGCCGGGCTGGATGACGGCGCTGGCGCCCGCCTCCACCGCCTGCAGCAGGCCGTCGGCGAAGGGGAAGAAGGCGTCGGAGGCGCAGGCCGAGCCCTTGGCCAGGCTCTCGCGCAGGCCCGCCTGCTCGGCCGCCTCGGCGGCCCGGATGGCGGCGATGCGGGCCGAGTCCTTGCGGTTCATCTGCCCGGCGCCGATGCCGGCGGTCTGGCCGTCCCGGGCGTAGACGATGGCGTTGGACTTGACGTGCTTGGCCACGGTGAAGGCGAACAGCATGTCCCGCACCTCGGCCTCGCTCGGCTGGCGCTTCGTCACGATCTTCAGGTCGGCCGGAGTGATGTGGGCCACGTCGCGACCCTGCACCAGGAAGCCGCCGGAGACCTGCTTGAACAGCACCCCCGGCTCGCGCGGGTTCGGCAGGCCCCCGGTGATCAGCAGCCGCATGTCCTTCCGCCGGGCGAACACCGCGATGGCGTCCTCGTCGGCCTCCGGGCAGACCACCACCTCGGTGAAGATCTTGACGATCTCGCGAGCCGCGGCCGCGTCCAGCCGGCGGTTCACCGCCACAATCCCGCCGAAGGCCGAGACCGGGTCGCACTGCAGGGCGCGTCGATAGGCGTCGGAGAGGTCCGCGCCCAGCGCCACGCCGCAGGGGTTGGCGTGCTTGATGATCGCCACGGCCGCGCCCACGTGCGGATCGAACTCGGAGACCAGCTCAAGGGCCGCGTCGGTGTCGGCGATGTTGTTGTAGGAGAGCTCTTTGCCCTGCAGCTGGCGGGCGGTGGCTAGGCCCGTGCGCGGGTTGGCATCGCGATAGAAGGCGGCCGCCTGGTGCGGGTTCTCGCCGTAGCGCATGGTCTGGACCAGCTCGCCCGCGAAAGCGCGGCGGCCGGGCGGCTCTTCGCCGAGCGCGCCGACGAACCAGCTGGAGATGGCCGCGTCGTAGGCCGCCGTGCGGGCGTAGGCCCGGGCCGCCAGCCTCTTGCGCAGCGAAAGCGTGGTGGCGCCGCCTTCGTTCAGCTCGGCCAGCACCGCCTCCAGGTCGGCGAGTTCGGTGCAGACCGCCACATAGCCGTGGTTCTTGGCGGCGGATCGGATCATCGCCGGCCCACCAATGTCGATGTTCTCGATGCAGGTCTCGTAGCCGGCGCCCGAGGCCACAGTCTGCTCGAACGGGTAGAGGTTGACGTAGACGATATCGATGCCGCCGATGCCGTGCTCGGCCATGGCCTGGGCGTGCTCGGGCGCGTCGCGCACTCCCAGTAGGCCGCCGTGCACGATCGGGTGCAGGGTCTTCACACGCCCGTCCATCATCTCCGGAAAGCCTGTCAGCTCGGAGATGTCCTTCACGGCGAGACCCGCGCCCGCGATCGCCGTGCGGGTGCCGCCGGTGGAGACCAGTTCCACCCCCAGTCCCGCCAGCGTGCGGGCGGCCTCGATCAGACCGGCCTTGTCCGAGACGGACAGCAGCGCGCGCTTGGGGACGACGCGGTCGGGAGCCTGTGGGAAGTCGGGAGCGGCGGGCACGGGGCGATCTCCTTCGTGTTTCGAGGAAAATGCCCAGGCGAGCGGCGCAGTCCCTCCGCGCTCCCCGGTGGTCGCCCACCTTCATCGCCAGTCACGCGGATGGCGCGGAAAATACGCCGGGCCGGGGGGGAGTCAATGCGCCCCGCGCTCACGTCCGATGCGGCGGCCAGGCCTCGGCCGCGGCGAGTTTCCAGCGGATGCGGGCGCCGGCGGATTGGCGGGCCTGACCGCGCAGGACGACTTGGTTGGAGCGGCGGGGCTGGCCGTCCTGGTAGTAGACGCTGGGCTCGATGACGACTTCGATGGCGTCGTTGCGAAGCCACCAGCCGGTCTCGTCCCCGGGCGGGCGCAGCAGCACGCTCTTGCGGTCGAGGGCGACCGAGGCGCGGACCTCCGGGTGCAGATGGAAGCGGACCATGAAGGGGATGAACCGCTTGGAGGCCTCCGAGCCTTCTTCGGAGGGGGCGGTGGGGCTGAAGCGGTCCTCGCCGCGCAGTTCGTCGGCGGCGATGTCCAGGTAGAGGCGGCGCTGGTGGCGCAGGGCGTAGGGGCCGGCCCAGCCTTCGTGCTCCATCTCCAGCCAGACGGCGGTCTCGCCGTCGTGCCGCTCGACCTCCACGCGGCGGTAGCCGGCGATCAGGCGGGGGCCGAGGATGCGGGCGGCGAGGCCCTCCAGGGGCTTTCCGCAGGCGCCGTCGCCGAGGGTGGCGGTGGAGGCGCCGTCGGCCAGGCGCACTGAGGCGGGCGCCAGTGCGTCCGGCGTCCAGCCGGCGCCGACGATCAGCCGCTGCCCCTTGGCCAGCACCTCGACGGCCAGCGGCTGGGCGCAGGCGGCCGTGCTCCACGGGCCCTCGGCGGGCGGGGCGCCGTCGGCCAGCACCTGCAGAGAGCGGCCCTCGAGGCGCTGGTAGCCGTTGCGCGCCGGCGGGATCGGCCGGGCGGCCTCGTCGCTCGCACGGGCGGCGGCCACGTAACCGGGACGCAGCGCCTCGCCGCCCTGCAGGGCCGGCAGCGAGCCGTCCGCCAGGGTGAAGAAGCGCACCGCGCCGGCCAGCCGGTCGATGGCCCGCATCATCTCGTCTGGCGCGGCGACGCCGCGCTGCACCAGCGCCTCGTCCAGGCAGGTGAGGTCGAACAAAAGCTCCAGCGCGGCCTGCGGGGAGCGGCTGGCGTGGCCGCCGTCAGGCTGGACCGTGATGGGGAGGGCGCGGGCCAGATGGCCCAGCGCCTTGTCCAGCAGGCGAAGCCCGGCCTCGCCGGTCAGGGCCGTCCCGGCCAGGGCCGCGGCGATCGCCCGTTCGGCGGCGCGGGCTGGACCGTCGGGCGAGGCCAGCAGGTGGCGGGCCTGGCGGGAGAGGTCGTGCGCCAGGCCCAGCGTCTCCGCCTCGGAGGCTCGTTCGGTCAGGGCGCGGGCGGCACAGGCGAGGTTGTAGACCCGCCGCTCCAGCACCTCGGCGCTCCAGGAGAAGGCGTTCCAGCGGCCGAACAGCCGGCGCCACTCCAGCGTCAGGCGCAGGGCCTCGGCCTCGCCCTCCTCGCCCAGCGCCATCAGGTCGCGCAGCCAGTCGAAGCGGTGCAGGGCGATGGCGAAGCGGCGGCTGGGGCTGGGTCGGTCCCAGGGATCGCCGCCGCGGCCGACCTCCAGCCGCGAGCCGGCGAAGGCGAACTCGCCGGCCAGGATCCGCCGGCCGATCTCGGGGCGGGGCGGGCGCAAGTCCTTCGGGCGGGCGGCGAAGCCGGAGGGCTTCGGCTTGCCGATGCGCCACTCGTGCAGGGGCGTTCCGGCCCATTCGCGCTGAGCCTGGCTGCGGGCCAGCTGGGCCAGGGCCTCCAGGGTGATGCGGCCGGGCGCGCGGGCCAGTGCGGCCTGGGGACTGGAGGCGCCGGGCAGGGCCACCGTCAGCCGCCCTTGAGCGCGCGGATGTTGTCGGCATAGGCGGCGGGGCCGCCGCGGAACACCGCCGTCCCGGCCACCAGGGCGGTCGCGCCGGCGTCGACGCACTGGCGGGCGGTCTGCGGGTTCACGCCGCCGTCCACCTCCAGGTGGATATCCCGCCCGCTGGCCTCGATCATCCGCCGGAGCCGTTCGATCTTCGGCAGTTGGGACGGCATGAAGCTCTGGCCGCCGAAGCCCGGGTTGATGCTCATCACCAGGATCAGGTCGACCTGGTCCATGATGTGCTCGATCACCTCCGGCGGCGTGGAGGGGTTGAACACCACGCCCGCCTTGGCCCCGAGGCTGCGGATTCGTTGCAGTGTTCTGGACAGGTGCGGGCCGGCCTCGGGGTGAACGCTGATGAGGTCGGCGCCGGCCTCGCGGAACGCCTCAAGATACGCGTCCACCGGGGCGATCATCAGGTGGACGTCGAAGGGGATCTTCACGTGGGGGCGCAGGGCCTTCACCACGTCCGGCCCGATGGTGATGTTGGGCACGAAGTGGCCGTCCATGACATCCACGTGCAGCCAGTCGGCGCCGGCCGCCTCCACGGCCTTCGCCTCTTCGCCCAGACGCGCGAAGTCCGAAGCCAGGATCGACGGCGCGATGAGGGGCGAAGTTGTGGCCATGCGTGGACTTAGCCCGCGCCGCCCGAAACGGGCAAGGCGGCGGAACGCGTCAGGCGCGCGACGAAGAAGCCGTCGCCGCCGCCGGGCAGGTGGTGGGGCAGGATGCGCAGCGTGCCGTCGGGCCGGACACTCTGTTCCGGCGCCCCGCCTTCGCCGGCCCTGATGGGCATGAGCGAGTAGTCGGGGCGCGCTGCGAGGAAGCGCGCCAGCTGGGCCTCGCCCTCCTCGGGCTCCAGCGAGCAGACGCAATAGACGAGCCGGCCCCCCGGTTTCACCCGGTCGGCGGCGGAGCTCAGCAGCTTCGTCTGCACGGCCGAAAGGCTGGCCACCTCGCCGGGCTTGGCGGCCCAGAGCACGTCGGGATGGCGGCGGAAGGTGCCGGTGGCGGTGCAGGGCGCGTCCAGCAGCACGGCGTGGAAGGTGCGCGGATCGCGCCAATCGGCGGCGTCGGCGACCACCACCTCGGCCTTCAGCCGCGTGCGGTCGAGGTTTGCGGAGAGCCGCCGCAGGCGCGGGCCCGAGCGGTCGACGGCGACGACCTGCGCGCCGGCCGCAGCCAACTGCAGCGTCTTGCCGCCGGGCGCGGCGCAAAGGTCGAGCGCGCTCTCGCCCGGCTGCACGTCGAGCAGGCGGGCGGGAATGGCCGCCGAGGCGTCCTGCACCCACCACGCGCCCTCGTCGAAGCCCGGCCATTCGGCCAGGTCGCCGCGCCGGGCCGTCCGCAGGGAGCCGCCGGGCAGGGCGTCCGCCTCCAGCTCCGGCGCCAGGCGCTCGGCGTCCGCGGCGGTCTTGAAGGTGAGGTCGGTCGCCGGCTCCTCGGCGATCATCGCGCCGATGGCCTTGGCGGCCGCCTCCCCGTAGGCCGCGCGCCAGCGCGCGAAAAGCCACGGCGGGGCGAGGTCCTCAGGCGTTGCGGCGGGCGGGCCCTCCCGCAGCAGGCCTCGCAGCACGGCGTTGACGAGGCCCTTGAAGGGCCGCGTGCCCTTGCCCGCGGCGGCGAGTTCGACGCTGGTGGCGACGGCGGCGAACTCGGGCACCTCCAGCCAGAAGGCCTGGGCGGCGCCGAGCCGCAGGATGTTGCGCACCGGATCCGGCGGCGGGCGGGTGAGCTTGCCGGCCAGCGCCTTATCGATGGGGCCGAGGCGGCGGAGGGCGGCCATGGCGACGGCCCGGGCGAAGGCCCGCTCGCGCGCCGCAAGCTTCGACATGGCGGGACCCATCAGGGCCTCGTCCAGGCCGGTGCGGCGCGCGAGGGCCGCCTCGAGCAGCTTGAGGGCGGCGGATCTGGCCGCCAGTTGGGGATCTGAGGTCACGCGGCGCGGCGTGCCCTGTAGAGCGCGCCGGCGCAAGGGTGAAGATGGCGCTCGCCACCTGCCGCCCTCATCGCCGGGCTCGTCCCGGCGACCGAACCGGTTGCGGCAGGTCCGGCCTCATCAGGATGGGGGGCCGGCATGAAGCCGGCCATGACGAAAAGGGTGTTACGCCGCCGCCGGCTTGCTCCAGCGGGACAGCACCGTGACCAGGAAGATCAGCATGCCCAGGATCACCAACACGGTGCCGATCTGCAGGCCCAGGGTGGCCGGCTTGCTGCCCTGCAGGTAGAGGGCGAGCGAGGGCACCATGACCGCCACGCCGCCGGCCGACAGGGCGAAGTTGGCCCAGGCGAGCCGGCCGCCGGCCTTGGCCAGAGCGTAGAAGATCCCCATCAGAGCGAGGGTGGCCCAGCCGACCAGGTTCAGGTGGGCGTGGGCGGGCGAGAGGGTGAAGTCCTCGCTGGAGGCCATCACGACCCCCCAGATCATCCCCGCCATGCCGCAGAGTGCGGCGGCGGTGAAAAAGGCCAGTGAAACGCGCGGCATAGATGTCTCCCCCGAGATGACGCCGGTTCACGAAATCAGGGTTCGAGGCTCCGCGCAATGCTGGCGCTCTGCGGCGTCTGGGCGTATTTCAGCGTCATGGATGAGTCCTCGCCCCCCAACGCTGCGCCCGGAAAGCCGCTGACGCCCGCCGCCCGCCGGGCGCTGGAGGAGGCCGCCGAGCGCCGCGCCGAGGCCGAAGCTGCGGCCCGCGCCGGGGAGCTGGGCGGCCCCAAGGGCCCCGAGCCGACCCGCTTCGGCGACTGGGAGCGCAAGGGCATCGCCGTCGACTTCTAGGCCATTCTGCTGAGGTTCATGCTGCGCAGCATAGTGTGCAGCATGGCCACGCTTGTTGCAGTGCAGCATCACATAACAGTGACGCTTGCGTCGGAGCCCACCCTCACGCGTTCTCCTGACGATGGCGGGGCCTAGTGCGATGCGTGTTTCCCGGCGGGGCTGGATGATCGGCGTGGCGGCGCTTACCGCCGCCGCAGCCCTGTTGGCTACCGGTATGATGGCCGCCGAGCGCGCCACCAGTCGCGCTTCGGCCGCGAATTCCGCGCCCGCTCCGGCCGCTCTGCAGGTCGTCTATCCCACCCGTCGGCCTGAGCCGCCGCCGCAGCTTGCCGAACGGCTGCAGGCCCTGGCGAGCGCCTGGGGCGAGCCGGTCGGCGTGGCCGTCTCCGACGTGGGCTCCGGCTGGATCGCGGCGGTCGATGGGGATTCGCCGTATCCGCAGCAGAGCGTCTCCAAGCTGTGGGTCGCCGTAGCCGCGCTCGACGCCGTGGATCGCGGCGAGCTCTCGCTCGAGCAGGAGGTGGTGTTCGAGGAGGCCGACCGCAGCGTCTTCTCACAGCCGATTGTCAAACGGCTGGGGCCGGAAGGCTACCGCACCACCGTGCGCGAGCTGATGCTGCGGGCGCTGGCCGAGAGCGACAATGCAGCCAACGACAAGCTGATCCGCACCGTCGGCGGCGTCGAGGCAGTGGACGTGTCGCTGCGGCGCCTGAGGCTGGCCGGCGTTGGCATCGGCGCCGAGGAGCGCGACCTGCAGGCCCAGATCGCCGGCCTCACCTGGCGGCCGGAGTACGGTTATGGTCGTAATTTCCAGCAGGCTCGCGCCACGCTGCCCGACTGGGCTCGCGACCAGGCGATGGACGCCTACCTGGCCCAGCCGCTGGACGGCGCGAGCCCGAACGCCATCGTCCAGGCGCTGGCGGCGCTGAGGCGAGGCGAGGTGCTTTCGCCGGACTCCACCGCCGTCCTGTTGGCGATGATGGCCGAAGCGCGTACCGGCCCGAACCGGTTGAAGGGCGGCCTACCGCTCGGCTGGTCCATCGCGCACAAGACCGGCACCGGCCAGGATCTGCGCGGCTATTCCATTGGCATCAACAACGTTGGCCTGCTGACCGCGCCCGACGGCCGGACCTACGCCGTGGCGGTGATGATGCGCCGGACCTTCAAGCCGGTGCCGCAGCGCTTGGCCTTCATGCAGGCGGTCAGCCGGGCCGTCGCCGAGAGCTGGGTGGCCGAGGCGGGACCGGCCGCCGAGCTCGCCAGTATGCGAAAGCCGGGCGAGCTCACCGAGTAGGCGCGCTCGCCTTGGGGGTGCATGCGCTGGAGGCGGCCCCGGCTTGTGCTTAGGCTGCCGTAAAGCTTTCGTTAAGGAGCGCGGCATGCGGCTCATCGGACTTCTCGCAGCGGCCTTCAGCCTCACCGCAGGCGCCGCCCTCGCCTGCCCGGAGCACGACGACTGCGGGCGCGTGGACCACCACCGCCACCGCGGCTGGAGCCAGGAGGAGCGCCACTATGAGGGCGGCTACGAGCGTCACGAGCGCTACGAGCACTATGGCCATCGCCGCCCGCCCTGCCTCGAGACCTGCGGCGAGATCAGCCTGCCCGCCAGCTTCTTCTATGACGCGGGCGGCGTCGGCCCGATCCCGGACGGCGGCTGGGTGGGCGGCGGCGGCTTCGTCGTGGTTGGCGCGGGCGCCGGCGCCCAGGCTTCAGCTTTCGCCTCGGCCCGGGCCTCGGCGCACGCCAGCGTTCAGGTCCGTTTCCGCGGCGGCTTCAAGGGTCACCACAAAGGCCACAAGGGCGGCAAGCGGCACTAATCTCAGCGTCCCGGCCGAAGCGCAGCGAAGAGCCGGGACCCAGATCAACCTGGCGGCCGTCCGGGATGACGGGAGTGGTTTCAGACCCCCGCGATCTCCGCCGCGATCCGCTGGGCGGCCTCGAACGGGTCGTTGGCGGCGGTGATCGGGCGGCCGACGACGATGTGGGAGGCGCCGTTCGCCAGCGCGTCGCGGGGCGTGGCGGCGCGAGCCTGATCGTTCTTGGCCGACCAGTCGGGGCGCACGCCGGGGGTGACCACCAGGAAGCCGGGGCCGCCGATCTTGCGCGCCAGGGCCGCCTCGTGGGGGCTGGCCACCACGCCCTCGCAGCCGGCGCGGATCGCCTGGTGGATGCGGCGTTCCACCAGCGCGCGGGCGGTCTCGCCGTAGCCCATCTCGGTAAGGTCTTCGTCGTTGAGGCTGGTCAGCACGGTCACCGCCAGGATCTTCAGGTCAGAGCGGCCCTTTCCGCGGATCGCCGCCTCCATCACCTGCGGCTCGCCGTGGACGGTCAGGAAGTCGCCGCCGGCCTGGGCGAGCGCCGCGGCGGCCCGCTGCACGGTGGTTCCGATGTCGTGCAGCTTCCAGTCCAGGAACACCTGTTTGCCCTGGTCCTTCAGCTCGCGGGCCAGCGCCATGCCGCCGCCGGCGAACAGCTCCAGGCCCACCTTGTAGAAGCTGACCGCCTCGCCGAGCTGGGCCACCAACGCGCGCGCCTCGTCGGCGGTCGGCACGTCCAGCGCGACGATAAGCCGGGGATCGGCGGGCAGCGGGGCGGCGGCGAGCGCAGGGGCGGCCATGGCGAAGGGCTCCGTGGCGGGGGCGCGCCAGTCGGCGCGCGAGGCGATTTGGGCTAAGAGCCGTGCATGAGCCACTGGGACTTCGCGGTCAACTTCTTCATCGCCCTGTTCGCCCTGATCGATCCGATCGGGAACGTGCCCCTGTTCGCGGCGGCGACGACGGGCGCGGACCCGCGCGGGCGGCGGCTGGTGGCCTTCTACATCGCGCTCTTCGTGCTGGGCTTCCTGACCTTCTTCTACTTCACCGGCCTCTCGCTGCTGACCTTCTTCGGGATTTCGCTGCCGGCCTTCCGGATCGCCGGCGGCGTGATCCTCTTCCTGCTCGGCCTGGAGATGGCGCGGGAGGACTTCACCGCCCGCTTCGCTGCGGTGGCCGAGGGGGACGGCGATGCCCGCAGCTGGGCCAGGCGCCGGTTCGAGGGGCTGATCGTGCCCTTCGGCATGCCGCTGCTGATCGGCCCAGGCGCCATCTCGACGGTGATCATCTATGCCAGCGAGGCGCGGCCTTATGGCCTGACCGGCACGGCGGTGGGCCTGGGCATCATCCTGGCGGCGGCGGTGCTGGTGTTCGCCGCCTTCGCCTTCAGCCATCTGGTCGGCAGGGTGCTCGGCAAGATCGGCACCTCGATCGTCGTGCGGGTGCTCGGCCTGATCCTCTGCGCCATGGCGGTGCAGTTCGTGATGGTCGGGATCGCCGACTCCACCAACGGCGTCATCCGGGCCGACGCGGCGGCGCCCTACGCGGAGTAGCCGTCAGAGCTTCCTGAGCCGTCCGCCCTGGTTGGCGACCAGCGACAGGGTCCACTCCTCGGGCATCAGCTTCACGGCGGCGGCGATCGCCTTGTTGGGCGCGCCGGGGACGGCGAGGGGGCGGCCGGCCTCCACCGCCTCGTAGCCGACTGCGGCGACCTCGTCGGCGCCCTGCCACAGCCACTCGGGGGTGGCGGCGGTCACCCGCTCGCGGGCGCCGTTCACGTCGTGGAACTCCGAATACGTGAAGCCGGGGCAGAGCGCGGTCACGTGCACGCCGCTCGCCTGGTTCTCCAGGTGCAGGCTCTGGGAGAAGCGGATCAGGAAGCTCTTGGTCGCCGCATAGAGGGTGTTCCCGGCCGCCCCCGGCAGCAGGCCCGCCAAGGAGGCGACATTGACGATGCGGCCGAACTGCTCCTCGACCATCCGCGGCAGCACCTTGTGGGTCAGCTCGCAGACGGCGATCAGCATCACCTGCAGCGCCGCCTGCTGCTCCTCCCAGGGCGTGTCAGCATAGCTGGAAGGGCCGTAGCCAGCGTTGTTGACCAGCGCGTCCACGGCTCGGCCGTGGGCCTCCAGGCCCGCCAGGATCTCGCCCGGCGCGTCGGGGCGAGCGAGGTCGGCCGGCAGCACCAGGGTCTCGACACCGTGCCGCAGGCGGATCTCCTCGGCCAGGCGCTCCAGCCGGTCGGCCCGGCGTGCGGTCAGGGCCACGTCGTAGCCGTGGCTGGCGTAGATCCGGGCGAAGGCGGCGCCGATGCCGGCGGAGGCGCCGGTCACCAGGGCGAGTTTGCGGTCCATGGAGCCCCTCGATCGAGCAGTCCGCGGAAGGTGGCAGGCCCGGCGCCCGCGTCAAGCGAGGCGTTCCGGAACCGCTCGCCCCCGGCGACGCTCCAGATTGAACCGCCCACCCATTGGGTGTAGAGCGCCGCGCGCACGACGGCATGGTGCCGCCTGGGGAACAGCGTTTCGTCGTTCCCGGAGACTGTATATGGCTGAAGCGGCCATGGCGTCCGACGAGGCGGGCCACGCCCCTCGGAAAGAGGGCTTCTGGGCCCTGACCATTGGTTCTGTCGGGGTCGTTTTCGGCGACATCGGCACGAGTCCCCTCTACGCGATGCGGGTGGCGCTGGAGACCGCGCCTGCCGGCGCGACGAGCGAGGCGACTGTGCTCGGCGTGGTTTCGCTGATCACCTGGGCGCTGATCCTCATCGTCACCGTCAAGTACGTCGTCTTCCTGCTCAGGGCGGACAACAAGGGCGAAGGCGGCACGCTGGCGCTGATGGCGCTCGCGCAGCGGGCGATCGGACACCGCTCGCCCTGGGTGTTCGTCCTGGGGCTCATCGGCGCGGCGCTGTTCTACGGCGACGGCGTGCTGACCCCGGCGGTGTCGGTGATGAGCGCGGTCGAGGGGCTGGAGCGGGCCCCGGGGATCGGCGCGGCGCTGCACCCCTTCATCACGCCGATCGCCATAACCATCCTGATCGCCCTGTTCCTGGTGCAGTCGCGCGGCACGGCGAGCGTCGGCCGCTTCTTCGGGCCGATCACCGTGGTCTGGTTCCTGACGCTGGGCGTGCTGGGGCTGCTGCACATCTCTGACGACCTGTCGATCGTGCGCGGCCTCTCGCCCCACTACGGCCTGGCTTTCATCGCCGGCAACGGATTCCTGGGGCTGATCGTGCTGGGCGGGGTGTTCCTCGCCGTGACGGGCGCGGAGGCGCTCTACGCAGACATGGGCCACTTCGGCAAAGGGCCGCTGCGCACCGCCTGGGGCGGGCTGGTGCTGCCCTGCCTGCTGCTCAACTACTTTGGCCAGGGCGCGATGGTGCTCGCCCATCCGGAAACGCGGGTGAACCCCTTCTTCGAGATGATCCCGGAGATCGCCTTCTGGCCGGTGCTGCTGCTCGCCACGGCCGCGACGATCATCGCGTCCCAGGCGGTGATCACCGGCGCCTTCTCGGTGACCCAGCAGGCGGTGCAGCTGGGCCTGTTCCCCCGCATCGACATCAAGCGGACCAGCGAGACCCAGGCGGGCCAGATCTTCGTGCCCCAGGTGAACAACGCCCTGCTGGTGGGCGTCCTGGTGCTGATCTTCATGTTCCGGAACTCGACCAACCTGGCCGCCGCCTATGGGATCGCGGTGACCGGAGCGATGCTGGTCGACACCGCCCTGTTCTACGTGATCATCCGCTACTTCTGGAAGCGGCCGCTGTGGCAGGCGATCGCCGCCGCCGTGGCGTTCGGCGTGATCGACGTGATCTTCGTGGCGGCCAATCTCCTGAAGATCCCCGACGGCGCCTGGGCGCCCCTCGTGCTCGGCGCCGCGCTGGTGGTGATCATGTGGACCTGGACGCGCGGCACCCAGATACTGGCCGAGAAGACCCGCCGCGACTCGGTGCCGATGGCCGAACTGTCGGAGATCCTGCGCGCCCGCGGCCCGCACCGGGTGCCCGGCACGGCGGTGTTCCTGACGTCGGACGCCGAAATGGCTCCGGTCGCGTTGATGCACAACCTGAAGCACAACAAGATCCTGCACGAGAAGAACATCATCCTCTCGGTCGACGCGGCGGAGATCCCGCGCGTGAAGGACCAGGACCGGGTGCGGATCGAGCCGATCGACGACGACTTCAAGAAGGTCGTGGTCTCCTACGGTTTCATGGAGAGTCCGAATATCCCCAAGGCGCTCAGCCTGTGCCGCAAGCAGGGGCTGAAGTTCGACATCATGGCGACCAGCTTCTTCTTGGGCAGGCGCTCGGTGGTGCCGTCGGCCCATTCGGGCATGCCCCTGTGGCAGGACAAGATCTTCATCTTCCTGATGAAGAACGCCGCAAACCCGACCGACTTCTACAAGATCCCGCCGGGCCGCGTGGTCGAGCTCGGCACCCAGGTGACCGTCTAGGCGGAGGGGGACGCGGAGGCGAGGTGCTCTGCGCGACTGGCCTGGCGCGCGGGTTGGGCGCGCGAGGCTTCGAGCGCCGCGGCCACTCGTTCAGCGAGTTGCTCGGCGTCGAACGGCTTCTGGACGATCATTTCGTCGCTGGTCTCCACCAGGTCCTCGACGCCCGCATAGCCGGTGGCGAACAGGATCGGCAGGCCGGGACGGCGGGCGCGGACCTCGCGGGCCAGTTCCGCGCCATTCATACCCGGCATGGCGAAGTCCATCAGGACGAGGTCCAGGCGACCGGTCCGGTCGAGCAGCTCGAGGGCCGCGCCGCCGCTGCCGGCCTCGATCACCTCAAGGCCCTGCTCGCGCAGCATCCCGCCTGTGATCTCGCGCACGGCGGCGTCGTCGTCGACCAGCAGCACGACGTCGCCGGCCCGGCCCAGGGACGCGGGGCCGATCTCGCGCGGCTCGTCCGCGGCCGCCGCATTGGAGGCCCGCGGCAGGTAGACCTTCACGGTCGTGCCGGATCCGACCTGCGTCTCGATGCGCACGCCGCCGCCCGACTGCTTGGCCAGGCCGAACACCTGGCTCAGCCCTAGGCCCGAGCCGCGTCCGATCGCCTTGGTGGTGAAGAACGGCTCGAAG
>NZ_DATAGM010000204.1:0-7405 GCF_036263695.1 Phenylobacterium sp. | reverse complement strand
GGGTCGCCGTAGACCTCGCTGGTGGAGGCGAGCAGGAACTTGCCGCCGCTGGCCTCCGCGAGCTTCAGCAGGTGGCGATTGCCCACCACGCTGGTCAGCAGGGTGTGCTCAGGATCGGCCTGATAGAGCGGCGGCGAGGCGGCGCAGGCGAGGTTGTAGACCCGGTCGAAGCGCTGCTTGGCGAGCTTGGCCGGGAGCGGCTCGACGATGTCGTGCTCGACTAGGTCGAAGCCCGGGTGCCGTTCGAGCTTGCGAAGGTTCTCATGACTGCCAGTCAGGAAATTGTCCAAGCAGACGACGTGGGCGCCCTCGGCGATGAGGCGTTCGCAAAGATGCGAGCCCAGGAAGCCCGCTCCTCCCGCGACGAGCACCTGTTTGTGTCGTCCGTTCTTCATGCTCAGTCCCTCGCGACCCTGACCTTCACCGTGCCGCCCCCTTGTCTTAATTCGTAAGCTCAGCTTTCGTTCTCAAGGTTCATCAACAAAGTAGAAGATGCTGCTTTTTCTCTGATTTCCGAGCTATGGCGACGCTTAGCTCCTGCGCCAGGCCGGCGGCGCGGTGGGCCGCGGTGTGTTCGGAAAGGATGCGCTGGCGGGCGCCCGCGGCCATCTCGGCCCGCGCGGCCTCGTCAACCGAGTCCATAGCGGCGAGCACATCGTCGGGCCCTTCGGCGAGGATGATCTGCTCGCCCGGCTTGAACAGGCTGGAGAGCCCGTCCCAGACGTCGGAGATGATCGGGACACCGCAGGCGCCCGCCTCGAACAGCCGCACGCTGGGGCTCCAGCCGGCCGCGATCATGTCCTTGCGGGTGACGTTCAGGGTGAAGCGGCTCGCGGCGTAGAAGGCCGGGTGGTCGGACGGGCCGACGTGCTCCAGCCGCTCGACGTTGCCCGGCCAGGCGATGTCGGCCGGGTACTGGGGCCCGGCGACGCAGAACTTCAGGTGGGGCGCCCGGCGGGCCGGCTCGATCAGAAGGCGTTCCAGCGTCGGCTGGCGGTCGGGGCTGTAGGTGCCGAGGTAGGAGAGGTCCCAGCGGCGGGGAACCTCCAGCGGCCGGTAGGCGGCCTCGTCCACCGAGCAGTAGAGAGCCCGGGCCGCCGGAGAGCCGAAGCGGCGCTCCAGGGTCTGCAGGGTTGGGCCGCCGGTGAAGGAGAAGTAGACGTCGTAGCCGCCGATCAGCTCCGGCGTCAGGTACTCGTGGTCGCCCGCGCCGAGCTTGGCCAGGGTGACCGGCGTGTCGATGTCGTAGAAGCAGACCGGCCCTGTCGCCGTCGCCTGCGCCCAGCGGCCAACCTCCACCCCCTCGGGCACGTAGGAGCCGACGATGACCGCGTCCGCGCCCGCCACTTCCTCGGCCCAGCGGGCCTTGAGTTCGGGCAGGTCGGCGTAGAGCGCGAGCTGGCAGAAGTCCGGTTGGGTCAGGTCGCGGTGAGCGGCGTACCAGGGCACATCGCGCTCCAGGAACAGCACCTCATGTCCCTGCCCGGCGAACGCGCGGAGCAGCGCGCGATAGGTCGTGGCGTGGCCATTGCCCCAGGAGGAGGACAGCGAGAGGCCGAGGACGACCAGCTTCACGCCAGGCTCCTCTCGCGCTTCTTCGCCGCCTCGGCCCGGAACAGGGCGTCCACCTCGACGCCCCGGCGCGCGTAGGTGTGCTCGGCCAGCACCCGCTGGCGGGCGGCCTCGCCGATGGCGCGGGCGCGATCGGGCGTCAGGGCGGCCAGGTGCTCGGCCACCTCCTGGCCGTCGCGGGCGACCAGCACCTCCTCGCCTGGGGTCAGGAACAGCTCGACGCCCTCCCAGGCGTCAGTGATCAGGCAGGCCCCCGCCCCCGCCGCCTCGAACACGCGGGTGGCCGGGGAGAAGCCGACACTGGCCATCGAGTCCCTGGCGACGTTCAGCACCGCCAGGGCAGAGCAGTTGAAGGCGTTGTGGTCGGCGGTGCCCACGTGTCCGATGGCGGTGACGTTCGGCGGCATGGGCTTGTCGTGCCAGCCGTTCCCGCCGAGCAGGAAGCGCTTGTCCGGCAGGCGCGCGGCCGCATCGAGAAAGAAGCGCTCCACCCGCGCCTCGCGGTCCGGCAGACGGTTGGCGAGGAAGCTCAGATCGGCGGCGAAGCGGTCCTGAGGCGGCGCCGGATGGTGGCTCTCTGGGTCCAGCGCGTTGTAGACGGGCCGGCAGAGCCTCGCGCCGAAGCCCTCGTAGGCGCCGATCACCGGCGGGCCGCCGCCGTAGGTCAGCACGAGGTCGAGCTGCGGCAGCGCCCTGCGCATCGGGTGGGCCTCGTCGCGGCGGATCTCGTCGAGGGTGGCGGCGGCGTCCACGTCCCAGAAGAGCTTGATAGCGTGCGGCGCGGCCTGGGCGATCACGCCCTCCAGCAGCAGGTCGTCGAACACGCCCACCCCGCTCGCCTTGACGACAATGTCGGCCTGGGCGGCCTCGGCGAGGACCCGGCGGGCGGCCTCCTCGGTCGCCTCGTAGACGACGACCTTGGCGTAAGGCGGCGGGTCGATATCGCGGTGCTGCTGCCGCTCGAACGCGTCGGGCTCGTAGAAGGTCACCTGATAGCCGCGGGCGGCCAGCTGGCTCAGCATGCCGCGGTAGTAGGTGGCCGCCCCGTTCCAGTAGGAGGACAAGAGGCTCGAGCCGTAGAAGGCGATCTTCATTCAGGCGGTCTCTTCTTTCAGGCGGTCTCCAGGGGCCGGGCGGCCGGCCAGCCGGCGGTGGATGGTCAGCAGCTCGTCGGCCCGGTGGCCGCAGGTGTGGCGGGCCAGGATCCGAGCTAGGCCGGAGGTGACGAGCTCGGCACGCAGGCCTACGTCGGCCTTCAGGGCGGTGAGATGGCGCACCATCTCATCGCTGTCGCGGGCGACCAGGAAGTCGCGGCCGGGCCGGAACAGGTCCTCGGCGTCGTCCCAGGGGGCGCTGACCAGGGGAATGCCGCAGGCCAACGCCTCAAACACCCGGATGGTGGGAATGCCGGGCAGCACCTCGACGTAGAAGCGCCGGGGCACGTGGACCGTGGCGAGATGCCGGGCGAAGACCTCCGGCGCCCGGGCATTGGGCAGCCAGCCGCGGTAGCGGACGCCGTAGCGCTCGAGCATCGCCAGGGCCTCGGGCGGATAGCGCACGCCGTAGATCTCCAGCGGCAGCCCGGCCTGCTCGGCGGGCGCCATCAGGAAGCTCTCCAGCTCGGCGGTACGCTCCCCGTCGCCCCAGTTGCCGATCCAGACGAGGCCCTCGCGGGGCCCCTCCTCCTCCGGCGGCCGGAACAGGGCGGTGTCCGCAGCCTCGTGCCAGACGAACACCCGGCGGCCCCAACCCCAGCGGCGGTAGACTTCGGCCAGGGTCTCCCCGAACGCCATGACGCCGTCGTAGCCAGAGAGGTCGAACGCTGTGATCGCCTCCGGCTCGCTGACGGCACGGTGATGGGTGTCGTGGAACAGCAGGGTGAAGCGGCCGCCGGCCTTGCGGTGCGCGCCGACGGCGGCGACCAGGGCCGGGTCGTTCCACTCGTGCACGATGACCAGGTCGGCGCCGTCGCAGGCCTGGACGGGATCGAAGTCGGGCCCGAAGGCGGTGGAGGACAGCTTGGGATAGGCGGCGCGGTAGGCCTCGAGGCCCGCTTCGCCGTGATCCGCAAGCAGGTTGGAGAGGCTCCAGGCGCCGGCGGGCTCGTAGACGGCCACCGAATGGCCGCGACGGATCAGCTCGCGCAGCACGCCGCGCAGGAAGTGGGCGTTGCCGTGGTTCCAGCAGGAGACCAGGGAATGGGTGAAGTAGACGATCCTCACGCGGCCGCCTCCCGCCGCTTGAGGAACAGCTGGGGCGCGACCATCCGGTAGACGTCCCGCACGCCCTCGGCCATCGCCTGGACGGAGTAGCGGGCCGCGCGAGAACGGGCCGCAGCGCCGAGGCGGGCGGCCTCGTCGCGATCGTCCAGCAGCCGCTGCAGGGCGGCGGTCATCTGCCCCGGATCGTCGGGCGAGACGAACACCGCGGCCCCATCCCACAGCTCGCGGAAGGTGGCGATGTCGGAGAGCACCAAGGGGCAGCCGGCTTGGGCCGCCTCCAGCACCGTCAGGCCGAAGGGCTCGTAAACGGCGCCGGTGGCGAACACCCCTGCGCGCGCCATCCAGCGGCCGACCTCGTCCTGTGACAGCCGGCCGAGCGGCTGGGCGTGGTGCAGCGCGCGGCGATCACCGGTCGGGCTCTCCAGCGGCCCGGCGGCGTACACGGGCGCATCGAGGCGCCCGGCGGCCTGGTCGACGAGCTCGACGTTCTTGCCGTCATCCCAGAATCGCCCGGCGGTGAACACGAAGCGCTCGCGAGGCGCCGGCGCGAAGGCGGGCGCCAGGCGGCCGTTGTGCACCACGAACGGGCGCGGGATCTCGTAGGCCCGGGCCGTCGCCTCGGCGAAGGCGGCGGTCGGGGCCATGGTGATGTCGCAGTTTATCAGGCCCTGCCAGAGGGCGGCGCTGCGCCAGCGGAAGTCCTGCGGCATCGGCCCGTCGCGGACCTCGCTCCACCAGGTGGCCAGGCACGAGTGGCAGGCGGCGATCACCGGCGCGCCGAAACCGCCGTCGTAGGCCAGCGCCGGGCTGTTCAGGTGGACGAGGTCGGCCGAGAGGCCGCGGGCCAGGCCGCGGACCACGGCGCCGGCCTCGCGGATGTCGGCCAACTCGCCGGCGGTCCAGTCGAGCGGCAGGCCGGTCTCGATGAGTTCCAGGCCGGGCACCGCCTCGGCTTCCAGCCGCTGGTCCGGCTTCGGACTGGGACCCAGGACCACGAGGCTGGTGCGCACGCCCAGCGGGGCCAGACCCCGCGCGAGGTCGAGCGCATAGGTCCAGACACCGCCCACCGCATCCGCCGTCATCAGAAGGCGGATGTCTGGGGTAAGCTTCACTGTCAGGGACACGCGGCCTCCGGTTGGGCTAGGGGCGGCGTCTCCTCCCGGAACGAACGTGCTTGCCGGGCCGTCATCCTACGGCCTCGGGGCGGGTCTTGGCGGGCTGGCCACGCTCGGCCTTCAGCCACTCGGCCAGCCGGGCGACTCCGGGCCGCCAGGCGGTCGGCTCGGGCAGGTCGAGCGCCCGCCGCGCGGCTCTGGCGTCGGAGACGTAGTAGCGCTGGTCGCCGGCCCGCCAGTCGGAGAAGCCCAGCTCGACATTCCGGCCGATCAGCTCCTCGATGTAGCCGATCAGCTGGCGCAGGCTGACGGCGTTGGCCGGCCCGCCGCCGAGGTTGAAGGCGCGGCCCGCCACGGTGTCGATCCGGCGCCAGGCGGACAGGTAGGCGGCCACGGCGTCGCCGACGTCGAGGATGTCCCTCACCTGACGGCCGTCGCCGTAGATGCTGATCGGCTGGCCCTCCAGGGCGCGGATCAGGAAGTGGGCGACCCAGCCCTGGTCCTCGGTCCCCATCTGGCGCGGGCCGTAGATGCAGCTCATCCGCAGCACGCAGCTGGGCAGGCCGAAGCTGCGGGCGTAGTCGAGGACGTACTGGTCGGCGGCGCCCTTGGAGCAGCCGTACGGGGTGTGGAAATCGAGCGGCCGGGCCTCCGAGACGCCGGCCATGCGCACGGCGCCGTCCTTGGGCCGGTAGGCGTCGTCGACGATCTCCAGCTCGATGTCGGCCAGGTCGCCGTAGACCTTGTTGGTGCTGGCGAAAACGATCGGCGTGCGCCGCCCGGAGCGCCTGAGCGCCTCCAGCAGATTGAGCGTGCCGCGCAGGTTGACGGAGAAGTCGTCGAGCGGGTCCACCAGGCTGGTGGTCACCGCCACCTGGGCGGCCATGTGGAACACCACCTCGGCCTCGGCGGCGACCTCGGCCAGCGCCTGCTCGTCCCGAATGTCGCCGACGACGCTGGAGATCTTGCCCGGATGGCGCTGCTTCAGCCAGGCGAGGTTCCGCTCCACCCCCGGGCGGGCCAAGGCGTCGAACACGACGACGTCGTGGCCCTCGGCCGCCAGGGCGTCGGCGAGGTTGCTGCCGATGAAGCCGGCCCCGCCGGTGACCAGGACCGGCCGGCTCACGCGACCAGCCCGCGCATCTCCAGCTCCTTGCGAGCCTCGATGACGCGGTCCTCGGCTTCCTGGCGGGCGACCCACTCGGCGAGCTCGGCCAGGCCCTCGCCGAAGTCCTTCTCGCCGCGATAGCCCAGCACTTGTTCGGCCTTGGTGAGGTCGGGGATGCAGTGGCGGATGTCGCCGGCCCGGGCCTTGTCCATGATCTCCGGCTCGAGGTCGGGCCGGCCCATGGAGGCGGCTTGAAGGCGTGCGACCTGCTCGACGGTGCGCACGGCGCCGGAGGCGATGTTAAACACCTCCCCGTCGGCCTTCTCGTGGTCAAGGGCCAGCAGGAAGGCGCGCGCGACGTCGCTGACGTGGACGAAGTCGCGCATCTGCTGGCCGTCCTCGAACACCATCGGGCTCTGCCCATTGGCGATGCGCGAGGCGAAGATGGCCAGCACGCCCGTGTAGGGGTTGGAGAGCGCCTGGCCGGGCCCGTAGATGTTCCACAGGCGAAGGGCGCAGCCCTCCATGCCGTACTGCTTGGTCAGGGTGAGCGTCAGCCGCTCCTGCACGAACTTGCCGATGGCGTAGACGCTCTTGAGCGCGTTGTGCTTGGTCTCGGGCGTCGGGACCGGAATGAGCGGGCGGCCCTGCTCGTCCTTGGGGTCCCAGGTCCCGTCCTCATTGCGGCCGCCGCGGACCACGTCGTGCAGCAGCTTGCCGTCCTGGGTCTTGTAGAGTCCCTCGCCATAGATGCTCATGGACGAGGCGACGACGACCCGCTTCACAGGGTTGTCGATCAATTGTTGGAAGAGGACCGCGGTGCCGAGGTCGTTGACGCTGGTGTAGCGCTCGACGGCGTACATGCTCTGGCCGACGCCGACCTCGGCCGCCAGGTGGACCACCTTGTCGACCCCTTTCAGCGCCTTGAGCACCAGGGCGTCGTCTCGGATGTCGCCGACCAGCAGCTCGACTTCGGGGTCCAGCTCCGTGGGGCGCGAGCGGGTCGGGTGGACCTGTTCGATCAGGCTATCCAGCACCCGAACCATGTCGCCGCGCTGCAGCAGGGCCGAAGCCAGGTGGCGGCCGATGAACCCGGCGCCGCCGGTGATGAGGACGGTCTCGCCCATCTCCCGCCGCTCCTAAGCCGCCGCGGCGCGCGAGGCGCCGATAGGAGTGGAACGGGCTTGATTCTGGGGGTGGTTCATGGCGGCTCCCTCGCATCCCAACCGTCAAGCTAACACCTATGACTTCATCTAAGTTCCCGTAAGCTCGGCTGTATTCGGGCGGTGCAGCATGGCTAAGGCAACGCTTGAGGCGTGGAAGGGCGAGCAAGTATTCACATATGAGAAGAGCTCGACCGCGAACTACCGCCCGCATTCACGAAAGCG
>NZ_DATAGM010000203.1:0-12385 GCF_036263695.1 Phenylobacterium sp. | reverse complement strand
AACGGCTGGTTCGGCGGCTTCCTGCCCCCCACGGCCTTCGCCATGGTGGCGGCCAGCGGCAACATCTACTTCGGGCTCTGGTACCCGATCACGGTCGCCGCGGTGACGCTGGTGGTGGGCCTGCTCTTCCTGAAGGAGATGCGGGGGGCCGAGATCGAGGCTTAGCGCCTGCGACCGTCGTTTGGCCGGTTCACGTCATACGGCTCGTCGTATCCTCGGCGCGAGGAGAAGAAGGCGAGCCACATCAGCCCGCCGGTCAGGGCGGCCACCGCCAGAGCCCCCGCGACCATCCACGGCAGCACCGGACCGAGATTCTCGAAGGCGTCGCCGGCCACCAGCAGCCACACCAGACAAGCGCCGAGCACGGCCAGTCCGGCGTAGGTGACGATCAGGGTGACGTGGCTCCTCACCCCTGAAAAATGCGGCGGAGCGCGAGGATGTTCCGCGTGGGCTCAGGCCGCCAGGGCCGTCTCCAGGCTGTCTTCCCACTTGCCAAGGCTGGCCAGGGCGTTCATCCGCGCCCGGTGGGTGAAGGCCCGCTGGGCGGCGGCGACGTTCTCGGGACGGCCGGCCCAGGCCTTCTGCGGCGCGGCCTGCAGGGCCCGGCCGTAGGAGAAGGTCATCTTCCAGGGGAAGCCGCCGATCCGGTTCATGGCGTTGAGGTGGGCCGTGGCCTCCTCGTCGCTCTGACCCCCGGACAGATAGGCGATGCCGGGAACTGCCGACGGCACGGTGGCCTTCAGCGCCGCGATAGTTCGGTGAGCGCACTCGTCGACGGTGGCGGTGGATTGACACTTCTTCCCGCAGACCACCATGTTCGGCTTCAGCACGATGCCCTCCAGGGCCACGCGCTGCTCGAACAGCTCCTGGAACACGGTCTGCAGCACAAAGCGGGTGACCTCGTCGCAGCGGGCGATGTCGTGGGAGCCGTCCATCAGCACTTCCGGCTCGACGATCGGCACGATCTGCGCCTCCTGGCAGATGCGGGCGTAGCGGGCGAGCGCATGGGCGTTGGCCTTCACCGCCCCAGCCGTGGGGATGCCGCTTCCGATGTCGATCACGGCCCGCCACTTCGCGAAGCGCGCGCCGCGCTCGAAGTCCTTCGCCAGCCGCTCGGGCAGGCCGTCCAGGCCCTCGGTGATGGTCTCGTCGGGGAAGCCGGGCAGGGGCTTGGTCCCCTTGTCGACCTTGATGCCCGGCACGGCGCCGGCGTCGGCGATCAGCTTCACCAGGGGCGTGCCGTCGGCGGCGTCCTGGTAGAGGGTCTCCTCGTAGAGGATGACGCCGGAGATGTAGTCCCGCATCGCCTCGGTCGAGCGGAACAGCAGCTCGCGGTAGTCGCGCCGGTTGGTCTCGGTGGACTCCACGCCGATGGCGTCGAACCGCTTCTTGATGGTGCCCGAGCTCTCGTCCGCCGCCAGGATGCCCTTGCCGGGCGTGACCATCTTCTCAGCGATGTCGTTCAGCGCCGCGAGGTTCATCGTCTCCACTCCCTGCACCGGCCGGCGCCGCGTGGCCCCGACCGGGCCCGCGGCGCTCGGTCAACTCTCTCTACTCGGCGGCCTCCAGAGCACGGGCCGCGCCGATCCTAGGGGCCAGTTCGCCGGAGGCGTAGCGCTTGGCCATCTGGCTCATCGGAATCGGCTTGATCTTGCTGGCCCAGCCGGCGGTGCCGAATTCCTCGAACCGCTGGCGGCAGACCGCGCGCATGGCCTCCATGGCCGGCTTCAGATACTTGCGCGGATCGAACTCGCCGGGATTCTCGGCGAACACCTTGCGGATCGCGCCAGTCATCGCCATGCGGTTGTCGGTGTCGATGTTGATCTTGCGCACGCCGTGCTTGATGCCGCGCTGGATCTCCTCCACCGGCACGCCCCAGGTCTGGGGCATCTCGCCGCCGTACTTGTTGATGATGTCCTGCAGCTCCTGCGGCACCGACGAGGAGCCGTGCATGACGAGGTGGGTGTTGGGCAGCCGGCGGTGGATCTCCTCGATCACGTTCATCGCCAGCACTTCGCCGTCGGGCTTGCGGGTGAACTTGTAGGCGCCGTGGCTGGTGCCCATGGCGATCGCCAGGGCGTCGACCTCGGTGGCCTTCACGAACTCCACGGCCTGGTCGGGGTCGGTGAGCAGCTGGTCGTGGCCGAGCTTGCCCTCGAAGCCGTGGCCGTCCTCCTTCTCGCCCATGCCGGTCTCGAGGCTGCCCAGCACGCCGAGCTCGCCCTCGACCGAGGCGCCGACCCAGTGGGCCATGTCCACCACGTTGCGGGTGACGCGGACGTTGTAGTCGTAGTCGGCGGGGGTCTTGGCGTCGGCCATCAGCGAGCCGTCCATCATCACCGAGGTGAAGCCGAACTGGATCGCGGTGGCGCAGGTGGCCTCGTTGTTCCCGTGGTCCTGGTGCATGCAGATCGGGATGTGCGGATACATCTCCGCCAGGGCGTCGATCAGGTGCTTCAGGACGATGTCGTTGGCGTACTGGCGAGCGCCCCGGCTGGCCTGGATGATGACCGGCGCGTCCACCGCGTCGGCGGCCTCGAGGATCGCGAGGCCCTGCTCCATGTTGTTGATGTTGAACGCCGGCACGCCGTAGCCGTACTCGGCGGCGTGATCGAGCAGTTGCCTAAGAGTAATTCGCGCCATCTCAGCCCTTCAATTCGACAGCGCCGCCACCCCGGGCAGCGTCTTGCCTTCCATCCATTCCAGAAACGCGCCCCCGGCTGTGGAGACGAAGGTGAAGTCGCCGCTCACGCCCGCCGCATTCAGGGCCGCCACGGTATCACCCCCGCCCGCCACGGCCACCAGCTTGCCGGATTTGGCGAGCTTGGCCGCGTGCTGTGCAGCTTCAACTGTCGCGCGGTCAAAGGGTTGCACCTCGAACACGCCGAGCGGCCCGTTCCAGACCAGCGTCGCCGCTTCGGACATGGCGTCGAGGATCTGGGCCAGGGTCTTGGGGCCGACGTCGAAGATCGTGTCGGCGGGGCCGAGCTGGCCCGGCGCCGACAGCTCGACCGTGCGGGTCGCCACGTCCGAGGCCAGCTTCTCGGCCACCACCGCGTCGGTCGGCAGGATGATGTGGCAGCCGGCGGCCTTGGCCTTGTCGAGGATCTGGCGGGCGGTGTCGGCCATCTCCTTCTCGCAGAGCGAGCCGCCGATCTGGTAGCCCTGGGCGAAGCGGAAGGTGTTGGCCATGCCGCCGCCGATCGCCAGGTACTGCAGCTTGCCGACAAGGTTGTTGAGCAGGTCGAGCTTGGTCGAGACCTTGGCCCCGCCGACAATGCCCATCACCGGCCGCTTCGGGCTGCCCAGCGCCATTTCGAGCGCCTCGAGCTCGCGGCGCATCTGCTCGCCCGCATAGGCCGGCAGAAGGCGGGCGATGCCCTCCGTCGAGGCGTGCGCCCGGTGGGCGGCCGAGAAGGCGTCGTTGACGTAGAGGTCGCCGTTGGCGGCGAGGGCCTGGGCGAACTCGCCGTCGTTCTTCTCCTCGCCCGCGTGGTAGCGGACGTTCTCCAGCAGGATGACGTCGCCGTCCTTCAACGCGCCGATAGCGCTCTTGGCCGGTTCGCCGACGCAGTCGTCGGCGAAGGCGACGGGCGCGCCGACCAGCTTGGCCAGCGGCTCGACCACGGGGCGCAGGCTCATCTCCGGCACCCGCTTGCCCTTCGGCCGGTCGAAGTGGGCCAGCAGCACCACCTTGGCCCCGCCGTTGCGCAGCTTCTCGATGGTCGGTAGCGCGGCGCGCAGGCGCGTGTCGTCGGTTACCCGCCCGCCCTCCATCGGCACGTTGAAGTCCACGCGCACCAGGGCGCGTTTGCCGGCCAGGTCGGCCTGATCGAGCGTCTTGAACCCCACGCGCCTACCTCCCGCCGCTCGTCCCGGCGAACGCCGGGAGCCAGAGGGACTCGGTGCGCGAGGAAGGCTCAGCCTGGGTTCCGGCTTTCGCCGGGGTGAGCGGAGAAAGAACCGGAAGCATCGAGGGTCAGATCAGCTTGGCCATGGCCACGGCGGTGTCGCTCATCCGCGTGGCGAAGCCCCACTCGTTGTCGTACCAGGACAGCACCCGGGCCAGCTGGCCTTCGATGACCTGGGTCTGAGGCAGGGCGGCGGTCGAAGAGGCCGAGATGTGGTTGAGGTCCGAGGAGACCAGCGGGTCTTCGCTGGTGACCAGGATGCCGCGCAGCGCGTTGGAGGCGGCGGCGGCCTTCAGGGCCTCGTTGATCTCGTCCTTGGTGACCGAGCGTCCAGGCACGAACTTCAGGTCGACGACCGAGACGTTTGGGGTCGGCACGCGGATCGCCGAGCCGTCCAGCTTCCCCTTCAGCTCCGGCAGCACCAGGCCCACGGCCTTGGCCGCGCCGGTCGAGGTCGGGATCATGGAAAGGGCCGCCGCGCGGGCGCGGTAGAGGTCCTTGTGCATGGTGTCGAGGGTCGGCTGGTCGCCGGTGTAGGCATGGATGGTGGTCATGTAGCCGCGCTCGATGCCGCACAGCTCGTGGACCACCTTGGCGATCGGGGCCAGGCAGTTGGTGGTGCAGGAGGCGTTGGAGACCACCAGGTCTTCGGCCGTCAGGGTGTCATGGTTGACGCCGTAGACGATGGTCTGGTCGGCCTCGTCGCACGGCGCGGAGACCAGCACCCGCTTAGCGCCGGCGTCCAGGTGGGCCTTGGCCTTTTCCTTGGAGGTGAAGAGGCCGGTGCACTCCAGGGCGATGTCGACGCCCAGCTCCTTGTGGGGCAGCTCGGCCGGGTTGCGGATGGCGGTCACCTTGATCGGCCCGCGGCCCACGTCGATGGTGTCGCCGTTGACCGTGACGGTCCCGGGGAAGCGGCCGTGCACCGAGTCGTAGCGCAGCAGGTGGGCGTTGGTCTCGACCGGCCCCAGGTCGTTGATGGCCACCACCTCGATGTCCGTGCGCGCGTGCTCGATGATCGAGCGAAGGACCAACCGGCCGATCCGGCCGAAGCCGTTGATGGCGACGCGTACAGGCATCGAAATCTCCTCGAGTGACAAACGGGCCGGGGGAGCGGCCTAGTCCAGTGATTTTGCGGGCGGTTCTTGAGGGCGGGGGCCGATGAGTCAACCCCGCGCGCCCCCTTCCACGCTCAAGCTGCGGGAGAAACGGCGAAGGCGCCGCTTGGTTGCGGCGATTTTCCCGCAGGCGGGGCCTGGACGTGATAGGTTGTGTCTGAGGCAAGGGCCGGTCGCCGGCCGCCTCCGAAAGGACCCGCCGCGCTGGCGGATCCACGACCCCGGAAAGGGGATCTCAAATGGTCAGGAACCTACGCGCCGCGCCCCCGGCTCGTCCGATGAGCGAGCCACGAGGGCTGCGGCCGTTCAATCCCAGCGGCTACGAAATCCTCGATGGCCGGCTGGCCTCGCACGGCGAGCTCGTCATCTGGTCCAACCGCAAGCCGGTTCCGGAACTCGGCGACGAGTTCACCGTCGCGCCCCGCGGCGCCCTGATAGACGTCGCGGTCGCCGACATCACCCTGGTCGACGGAGGCTGGGTGGCGAGTTGCCGCCTGGCCGGCCCGGCGGTCGCCACCCCTCCCGCAAAGGCATCAACATGAACCGTCCGAACCCCAGCGCCCCGTCGCGCAACGGCCCGCTCGACCCCCGCTCGACCCGCTCGTCCAACAGCCGCCCGGCGCCGACCCTCAACGACCGCCGCAGCACCAGCGGCCCGCGCTAGCGGCCGTTACCTCGCCGCCACCTGCCGGCTGGCCAGCGCTTCCTTCAGGCCCGGGGCGAACTCGGCGCCGTGGGGGACCTGAATCGTCGAGCCGGTGAACGCGTCCTTGTAGGGCTCGGCGCGGCCGCCCAGGCACTTGGCGAGGAAGTTCTCCGCCGTGGCGTTGAAGGCGATGTTGTTCTCCGGCCGGGCGAAGCCGTGGCCCTCGTCGGGGAACAGCACGTAGGTCACCGGGATGTTCTTGGCCTGCATGGCCTGGACGATCTGGTCGGACTCGGCCTGCTTCACCCGCGGATCGTTGGCGCCTTGGCCGATCAGCAGCGGCCGCTTGATGGCGTGCGCATGGGTCAGCGGCGAGCGCTCCTTCAGCAGCGCCTGGCCTTCGGGCGTTGAGAGGTCGCCGACCCGCTTGGCGAAGGTGCTGCGCGCCGCCTCCCAGTAGGGCGGGATCGTGGAGAGCAGGGTGTTGAGGTTCGACGGCCCCACGATGTCGACCCCGCAGGCGAAGGTCTCCGGCGTGAAGGTCAGCCCGGCCAGGGTGGCGTAGCCGCCGTAGGAGCCGCCCATGATGGCGACCTTGTCCTTGGGCGTGACGCCGCTCTTCACCGCCCAGTCGACGGCGTCGATCAGGTCGTCGTGCATCTTGCGGCCCCACTCGCGGTCGCCGGCGTTGATGAACGCCTTCCCGAAGCCGGTGGAGCCGCGGAAGTTCGGCGACAGCACCGCATAGCCCCGGTTCGCCAGCCACTGGTGCATCGAGTGGTAGCCGTAGACATCGCGGCCCCACGGGCCGCCGTGGACGAACAGCACCATGGGCACGGGCTTTTCGGGCCGCCCGTCCCCGTCCTTGTCGCTGCCCGGCGGCAAGGTCAGGTAGGAAACCTGCGTGAGGCCGTCCCGCGTCTTGATTTCGATCGGGTGCATCGCCGCCAGGGGCGCGCCCTCCAGGGCCGGCCGGGTGACATAGAGCTTGGTGAGCTTCTTCGCCTTGCGGTCGTACAGGTAGGCGGCCGAGGGCGAGGTCACCGGATCGACGCCCACGGTCCACAGCGCATCGTCGTCGGTCCGCGAGGTGATCGAGAGCTCGCCTTTCAGCTGCGACTTCAGGAATTCGAGGTCGGCCTTCACCGCCGGATCCGTCGGCGTCCACTCGGTCTTGAAGTAGTTGAAGGCGTAGGCCAGCACCTTGCCGGTCTCGTGGTGCAGCAGGGCCCCGCCGATGTCCGACTTGGCGTTCTCGGCGATCAGCGTCTTCTTACCAGTCGCGACGTCCTCGGCGATGAGGGCGGCGGTGTTGCGGCCGCGGGAGTCCATCCAGTAGCGGACCTTCCCGTCGGGCGTGTAGCCGGCCGGCTGGGTGGTCTCGGAGTCCTCGAAGGGGATGGTCTCGTAGGGCGTGGCGGCGACCTTGCCGTTCTCCACCTTGTAGAGGTCCATGCCCCCGTCCGGCCGCGCCTTGATGGCGGAGCGGACGTTGAGCTGCTGATCGACGCTGAAGCTGGCGAAGCCGTCGTTCTGCAGCACGGGCGTCAGCTTGCCCGTGGCCAGGTCAAGGCTGTGAACGTCGTGCCAGCGCGGGTCGCGGTTGTTGAGGCCCACCAGGATGCGGTCCTTCACCAGCCGGCTGCGGCCGATGATCTGGGCGCGCGTCTTCTCGAAGGGCGTGAGGGTCTTCTGGGCGGCGGTCGCCACGTCCACGCCGTAGAGAAGGAAGTTTTCGTCCCCGCCCTTGTCGGTGATGAACAGGATCTGTTTCGAATCCGGGCTCCACCAGTAGCCGGCGATGGGCCGCACCTTCTCGGCGGTCATCGGTCGGGCCTTGGCTGGATCGTTCACCGGCGCCACCCAGACGTTGCGCACCCCATCGCGCGGGGCGATCCAGGCCAGCCATTTGCCGTCGGGGCTGATCTGCCCGCCGGTCTTCTCCGGATTGCCGAAGAACTTGGTCCGCTCGATGAGCGGGGCCTGGGTCTGCGCCGGCGCGGCGAGTGGGGCGAGCAGGGCGAGGGCGGCGGCGGCCGCGGCCGCGAGCAGCTGGATGCGCATGGAGGTCCTCCCGATGGGGCGACCTTACCGCGTTATGCGAGCGCGCAAACTTACGGTTGCGTCATATGCGCAAAGACCTCTCCGTCCGCGAAGCGGGGGAGAGGTCTATGAGCTGACCGGCCGCACCAGGCTCGCTGCGGCCCGCGCGCGGACCAGCGCCTCGTCCGTGTCATGGCCCCTGGCCAGCGCCACGCCCATGCGGCGGCGGGCGAAGGCCTCGGGCTTGCCGAACAGGCGGATGTCGGCGCCGGGGATGGAGAGCGCCTCGGCGACGCCTTCGTAGGCGACGCCTCTGGCCTCCAGGCCGCCGTAGATCACCGCGCTGGCGCCGGGCTCGCGCTGCGTCACATCCACCGGCAGGCCGAGGATGGCCCGGGCGTGCAGCGCGAACTCGCTCTGGTATTGAGAGACGAGGGTGACCAAGCCGGTGTCGTGGGGCCTCGGACTGACCTCCGAGAACCAGACCTCGTCGCCCTTCACGAACAGCTCGACGCCGAAGATGCCGTGCCCGCCCAGGGCCTCGGTCACCAGGCCGGCGATCTGCTCAGCGCTCGCCTGCGCCGCGGCGCTCATCGCCTGCGGCTGCCAGCTCTCCACATAGTCGCCCTTCACCTGTCGGTGGCCGATCGGCGCGCAGAAGCTGGTCGCGGTCGCCCCGTTGGCCATCCGCGAGCGGACGGTCAGCTGGGTGATCTCGTAGTCGAAATCGATGCGGCCCTCGACGATGACCCGCGGCTGCTCGACCCGGCCGCCCTCCAGCGCGTAGCGCCAGGCGTCGGCGATCTGGTCCGGCCGCTCCACATAGGACTGGCCCTTCCCCGACGAGCTCATCACCGGCTTCACGAAGCAGGGGAAGCCGACCTGTTCGGCGCCCCTGGCCAGCTCCGCCTCGGACGAGGCGAAGGCGTACGGGCTGGTGGGTAGCTTCAGTTCTTCGGCGGCGAGCCTTCGGATGCCCTCGCGGTTCATGGTCAGCTGGGCCGCGCGGGCGGTAGGGATCACCGTCGCCAGCCCCTCGGCCTCGATGCGCACCAGCTCGTCCGTGGCGATGGCCTCGATCTCGGGCACGATCAGGTGCGGCCGCTCGGCCTCGACCACAGCCCGCAGGGCCACCGCGTCCGTCATTGCGATGACATGGCTCCGGTGCGCCACCTGCTGGGCCGGGGCGTTCTCGTAGCGGTCCACGGCGATCACCTCGCAGCCGAGCCGCTGCAGCTCGATGGCGACCTCCTTGCCGAGCTCGCCGGCGCCCAACAGCATCACCTTCACGGCCGAAGGGGAGAGGGGCGTGCCGAGCCGCATGGCGGTCAATCCTCGAGCCTGGCCTTGACCGCGTTGACCACGGCCTCAGGGGTGATCTCGAACTCCTTGTAGAGCCGCTCGTAGGGCGCGCTGGCGCCGAAGCCGCGCATGCCGACGAACACCCCGTCGGGGCCGATGAACCGGTCCCAGCCGAAGCGGGCGGCGGCCTCGACGGCGACCTTCACCTCGGTCTCGCCGATCACGGCGGCCTTGTAGCGGTCGGTCTGCTCCTCGAAGAGCTCCCAGCAGGGGGTGGAGACCACCCGCGTGCCGATCCCCTCGGCTTCGAGCTTCTCGCGGGCGGCCAGCGCGATCGGCACCTCGGTGCCCGAGGCGAAGATGGTCACCCGGGCAGGACCGGTGGCGGCCTTCAGCTGGTAGGCGCCGTGGGCCGACAGGTTCTCGCCGATGGCCTCGGTGCGCACCGGCGCGGTCTTCTGGCGCGACAGAGCCAGGATCGAGGGGCTGCGCTGCAGACGAAGGGCGGCCTTCCAGCACTCGGCGGTCTCCACCAGGTCGGCCGGGCGGAAGACGTAGAGGTTGGGCATGGCGCGCAGGGCGGCCAGGTGCTCGATCGGCTGGTGGGTCGGCCCGTCTTCGCCCAGGCCGATGGAGTCGTGGGTGCCCACGTGGATCACCCTAACGCCCATCAGCGCGGCCAGCCGAATGGCCGGGCGGCTGTAGTCGCTGAACACCAGGAAGGTGCCGCCGTAGGGGATGATCCCGCCGTGCAGGGCCATACCGTTCATCGCCGCGGCCATGCCGTGCTCACGGATGCCGTAGTTGATGTAGCGGCCGGCGTAGTCCGGGGCGTCGAAGATCTCGGTGTTCTTGACGAAGGTGTTGTTGGAGCCGGTCAGGTCGGCCGAGCCGCCGACCAGCTCGGGGATCGCCGTGAACAGCGCCTCGAGGGCCGAGCCGGAGTGCTGGCGGGTGGCGGCGGCGGGCTTGTCGGCCACGGCCTTCTCGATCAGCGCGTCCAGCGCCTCGAAGGCGTGCTCGGGCAGTTCGCCCTTCATGGCCCGCTCGAACTCCGCCCGGTGCGGCGAGGCGGCCAGCTTCTGCTCCCATTCCCGGCGCAGTTTGCCGCCGCGGCGGCCCGCGGCGCGCCAGGGGCGGTAGACCTCGTCCGGCACCACGAACTGCTCGTGGGGCCAGCCCAGGTTGTCGCGGGTCGCCGCCACCTCGGCCTTGCCCAAGGCCTTGCCGTGGGTGTCGTGGTGGCCCTCCATGTTCTTGGAGCCCTTGCCGATCTTGGTGCGGCAGGCGATCAGCGTCGGCTGGCGCTGGCGAGTGGCCCAGATCAGCGCCCGGCGGATCTGGGGAATGTCATGGCCGTCGATCCGCTTCACCGCCCAGCCGGCGGCCTTGAAGCGGGCCAGTTGGTCTCCGGTCTCCGACAGGTCCAGCGGTCCATCGATGGTGATGTTGTTGTCGTCCCAGAGGACGGTCAGCTTGGAGAGCTTCAGCCGGCCGGCCAGGTGGATGGCCTCGTGGCTGACGCCCTCCATCAGGTCGCCGTCTGAGGCGATCACCCAGGTGCGGTGGTCGACCAGGTCCTCGCCGAAGCGGGCCGCCAGCTTGCGCTCGGCGATGGCCATGCCGACGCTGGTGGCGATGCCCTGGCCAAGCGGGCCGGTGGTGGTCTCGACGCCGGGCGTGTGTCCCCATTCCGGGTGGCCGGGGGTGCGCGAGCCGAACTGACGGAAGGCCTGCAGCTCGTCCATCGACACGCCCTTGACGCCGGTCAGGTGAAGCAGCGCGTAGATCAGCATCGAGCCGTGGCCGGCCGAGAGCACGAACCGGTCGCGGTCGGCCCAGTCGGGCTTGGTGGCGTCGTACTTCAGGAACCGGGTCCACAGCACGGCCGCGACATCGGCCATGCCCATGGGCATCCCCGGGTGGCCGGAGTTGGCCTGCTCGACGGCGTCCATGGCGAGGACCCGGATGGCGTCGGCCATGGTCTTCAAGTCTTGCGGCATTGGCGGCTGTCTTCGAGTCGTTAACTTTTCGGGGCGGCGGGCGCGCCGTCGCACGGGCGCGGCCTAGGGTCAAGGCGGCGGCCGGCCGCTGCGCGGTTTGGAGCGTCCGCGAACATGACTTCAAATGCCGGCGCGGCGCAGTCTATAGATGGGGCTGCACCATTGACGGAGGCGGGATGAACGCTCAGCCCGGCGGCGACAGCGCGCTAGACCTCGCGATCCGGCGCCTGGAACGCGCCGTCGCCGTGCTCGAACAGCGGCTGGCGGACCGGGTGGCCCGGGCGGGCGCCGAGGCCGGCGGCCTGTTCGACCAGGACCGCGCCAAGCTTGCCGCCGAACTCGACCAGGCCAGAGCCCGTGAGCGCGAGCTCGAGGAGGCCGGGGCCGCCGCCTCCGCCGCCCTCGGCCAGGCCATCGCTCAGATCAAGGCGACCCTGGGCCAGGACGCCGCCCGCGCCGCCGAGGAGGCGTAGAAATGGCCCAGGTGACCATCGAGGTGAACGGCCGGCCCTACACCGTCGGCTGCGAGGACGGGCAGGAGGGGCATCTTCGCGAACTCGCCAAGGTGTTCGACGGCCAGGTCCGCCAGGTCAGCAAGGACCTCGGCCAGCTCGGCGACACCCGCCTGTTCCTGCTCGGCGCCCTGCTGATGGCCGACGAGCTGTTCGAGATGCGCGGCCGCCTCGCCGCCCTGCAGGGTGAAGTCGCCCGCCTCCAGAACGACCTGGCCCGCACCGAGACCAAGAGCGTCGCGGCCCTGGACGCGGCGGCCCAGCGGATCGAGAAGCTGGCGAACGGCTAGTCCGATCTCTAAAGCCCCGGCTCCGCTTGTGGCGCCGTCCCCCACGCCCTACCTTACGAGCCGGCGGGTCTGCTGCGGCTCGCGTCGAAGGCGACATATCCCAGCGACCTTAATTCACTCAAAGGGAGCTGTCCCTGCCCCGGACCGTGGTCTTGGGCACACGGCGCCCACCTGGTCTAACCAGGTCGAGGGGATGAAACAGTCCTTCACGGCTCACGCGGCGCCGCCACCCATTTCCCTGCTATAGGGCCCCGATGCCGGGGCCCTCCGACAAGACCGAGCTTCGCCGGCGCATGCGCGCCCAGCGCCTGAGGCTGGCGCGCGAGCGGCCCGACGGCGCCGAGTTGGCCGCAGCACAGCTGCCGGCCGAGGCGCTGCCGCGCTTCGCCGTGGTCAGCGGCTATCACGCCATGGGCACGGAGCTCGATCCCCTGCCGGTGCTGCTTCGGTTCGCCCTGGCCGGCGCGCGGCTCGCGCTGCCCGTGGCGGAAGACCGTGACGCCCCGCTCGTCTTCCGGGCCTGGTCGCCAGGAGATCTGCAGGTCCCGGACGCATTCGGC
>NZ_DATAGM010000202.1:0-3347 GCF_036263695.1 Phenylobacterium sp. | reverse complement strand
CGTGCGCACGCTCACCTCCTGGGCGACGGGATAGGCCCCGCCCGTCCGCGGCGAGCGCCAGCGACGAAGGGGCGTGAACCTCACGTCACCCGGCGCGAAGCGGACGACTCCGCCGTCGGCGGACCTCAGCGAGCCGCCGGCCCACAGGGCGGCGCCTTTGGCGTCGCGCACCTGGAAAGCCATCAGCGCGCCGCCGCCTGGGAGGTTGAGCCCCGTCCAGTCCCAGCCGACCGCCCGAGGGTCGAGCAGGGTGGAGGACCATTCGCGGTCCAGCCAGGCCTGGCCGGTCACCTTCTGCACCCGCCGCCCGCGCCTCAGCTCGCCTTGAACCGTCAGCTGGGGAAGGCTGTAGTACCAGCTGGCCTGCGAAGCCTGCGGCCCCTTGCGGCTGTATCCGGCCTCGCCCTGCAGCAGCATTGGCTGGGTGGGCGCAAGGGTCAGGGTGAGGTCGAATGCCTCGCCGCCGACGCGGGTGCTGAAGGTCCCGTCGGCCCCGCGCCACAGCCGCCAGTCGTCGATGACGAGGTCGGCGTCGCCGACCTTGGCCTCGGCCAGGCCGAAGCCGGCCCGGGCGATGCGCTGGTCGTGGATCAGCCGCCCGTGCTCCGGATCGGAGACCGCGGCGTGGGCGAACAGGATCTGCTGGGGCGAGAAGCGGCTGGGGTTGGCCGGGTCGGCGCCCGTGCGCGAGCGGAAGAAGGTGACTTGGAAGCCGAGCGGCCGCCCGCGCTCGTCCTCGAGCCAGCCGGTCACGTACCACCACTCTGTCCGGAAGCTGGGATGGGCGCCGTGGTCGGCTGGGAAGGCGAGCGGCCGGCCCGGGGCCACCTGCGCGAACCCGCCGTCGCCGGCGCCGGCGACCGGCGCGGCGGGCGCGCCGCCCACGGCCGCCGGCAGCGTGGGCGTCGGCCCGCCGTGGGCCTTCTGCGCGGGCGTCGTTGGCGGCTGGGAGCAGGCGGCCAGCGCCAGCAGCAGGAGGGCGATCGCGAGCCGGCGCATCACCAGTCCTCCCGCACGGCCTGCACCGCCTCGCCCGAGAGGGCGCGGCGGCCGGCGAGAAGGGCCGTGCCCGCTGAGGCGGCGATCAGCGCCAGAGCCACGGAGCCGAACAGGCCGAGTGGCAGGCGGGTCTGCATGGTCCAGTTGAACGACTGGGGATTGATCACCCCGATCAGCACCTGGCTCATCGCCAGCCCCAGGCCGATGCCGGCGATCCCGCCCACCAGGCCCAGCAGGGCCCCCTCGGCGGCCAGCATGGCGGCGATCTCGCGTCGGCGGACCCCCAGGTGGCGCAGCATGCCGAACTCCTTGGTGCGGGCCAGGGTCTGGGCCGAGATGGTCGCGCCGACGCCGGCCAGGCCCACCAGGATGGCGATCGCCTCCAGCAGATAGGTGACCGCGAAGCTGCGGTCGAAGATGGACAGCGCCAGGCGCCGCAGCTGGCCCGCCTGGGCGATCATCATCCGCTGCGAGTCGCCTTGCGGGACGGCCGCTCTCAGCGCAGTGGCGACCTGTTCGGCCGGGGCGCCGGGGGCCAAATCCACCGCCGCCTCCGTACGCCGCACCTCGCCCGTCAGGCGGGTGAAATCGCCCGCGTCGATGGCCAGCGCGCCTGACTGGCGCGCGTAGTCGCGCCAGACCCCGGCCACGTAGACCTTCACCGGCGCGCCGCCGCCGATCGGCAGCTCCAGCGTCCGCCCGGCCTTCCAGTCCAGCACCCGGGCGGCGGGCTCAGAGGCCCAGACCGGCGTCAGGCCGGCCGGCGCCGGCCGCGAGGCGCCGATCAGCGGCAGGGTGCCGGCCGGGTCGTCGCGGGCCGTCAGGATCACCGGCGGCCGGTCGGGCGAGACGCTGAACGAGGAGGTGTAGGAGAAGGCCGCCTGCGCCACGCCCGGCGCGGCGGCGATGGCGGTCTGGGTCCGTTGGTCGAAGCCGCCGCCGTCCTCCAGCCGCAGGTAGATGTCGGCCGGCAGCACCTGGCCCAACCATTCGTCCACCGATCCGCGGAAGCTCGTGACCATCACCGCCATGGCGATCATCAGGCTGGTGCTGGCGACGATGCCGCAAAGCGCGATGGCGGCCTGCGAGGGCGCGCCCCACAGCCGCTTCAACGCCAGGTCCAGGGGCGGCCAGGAGAGGCCGATCCGCCGCGCCGGCGAGAGCAGGATCCGGGCGAGCCAGGGCATCGCCGCGACCCCGCCGGCCAGCAAGAGGGCGATGGAGGCGTAGCCGAACAGCGGCAGGCCGGCGACGGCGGGGGCGAAGGCCGCCAACGCGCCGGCGGCGAGCAGGGCGAGCGCGATCCGCCCGCCCGGCGGGGCCCGCGGATCGATGGCGTCGCCGACGTTCTTCAGCGCCTGGGCCGGCTGGACGCCCGCGGCCTGGCGCGCCGGCAACAGGCTGCCGAGCAGCGCGGCCAGCAGGCCCAGCGCCACGAACACCGCCGCCGCGCGCGGCGCGAACACCAGCTGCGGCGCGGGCCCGTCGAAGTAGCCGCCGCCCAGGTCGCCGCCGAGAAGGGCCAGGCCGCCCCAGGCGAGCGCCACGCCCAGCGCGAGGCCGGCCAGCGCCCCCACAACGCCGATCACCGCCCCCTCCGCCGCCACCTGGAGGAGGACCGCGCGGCGGGTTAGGCCAAGCACCCGGGTCAGGGCGAACTGCGGACGCCGGCGCGCCACTGCCAGCGACTGGGCCGAGAAGACCAGGAAGCCGCCGGTGACCAGGGCCACCAGGGCCAGCATGTCGAGGTTCACCCGGTAGGCGCGCGAGAGGGCGTCGCTGCGCCGCGCTTCGCTCTCCACGTCATTGATCTCCGCCTGGGCCGGCAGCAGGGCGGCGATCCGGCGGCGGGCCTCGGCCGCGTCCGCGCCGGTCTCCAGCCGCAGGTCGACGCGGTCGAGCGCGCCGAGGCGTGCGAACCGCCACTGGGCCGCCGCGATGTCCATCACCGCCAGGCGCTGGCCCTCAGGCGCGGAGGGCAGGGTCCCGGCGACCCGCAGGCGCGCCGTCCGCCCGTTGGCGGCCACCTCGACGGCGTCGCCGACGGCCACACCCGCCGCCTGAAGCGCGGCCGTTGACAGGAACACCGCCTCCGGGTCGAAGGCCGCCGGGCCGGCGGACGCCTCGCCCAACAGGGCCGGCGTGACCTGCGCGGCGCGGAGCACGTCCAGGCCAATGAGGGTCGCCGGAGCGCTGGGGCCGAGGCTGGCGTCCATCTCCAGCGCCGGGCTGACGCCGGCGACGCCGGGCAGGCGCGCGAGGCGGGGATAGAGCTCCTCGTCGAAGCCCGCGGGCGTGCGGCCGCGCACTTGCAGGTCAGCATCGCCGCTGACCGTGCGCACGGCCTG
>NZ_DATAGM010000201.1:0-6780 GCF_036263695.1 Phenylobacterium sp. | reverse complement strand
AACCCGGAATCCAACGTCCAATTCGGGGAGGGCGGGGCCGGCACCTTTTCCGACGGTAAGCTCTACAGCCAGATCAAGGACCCGCGGTTCCTGGGGCGCAAGGTGCTGACCGAGTTCGTCGAGGCCGGCGCGCCGAGCGAGATCCTCACCGAGGCGCACCCGCACATCGGCACCTTCCGGCTGGTGACCATGGTCGAGAGCCTGCGCGCCAAGATCGAGGGGCTGGGCGGGGAGTACCGGTTCCAGCAGCGCGTGACGGACGTGGAGCTGGACCGCGGGCCGCACGGGGGGCTGCGGCTGCGGGGGCTGCACCTGCACACCGGCGAGTTCCTGGAAGCGGAGCAGGTGGTGCTCGCCGTCGGCCACTCGTCGCGCGACACCTTCCAGGCGCTCTATGACCGGGGCGTCCACATCGAGGCCAAGCCGTTCTCCATCGGCTTCCGCATCGAGCATCCCCAGTCGTGGATCGACCGGGCCATGTTCGGGCCTTGCGCGGGCCACCCGGACCTGGGGGCGGCGGCCTATTCGCTGTCGCATCACTGCGCCAACGGGCGAACGGTCTACAGCTTCTGCATGTGCCCGGGCGGGACGGTGGTGGCCGCCACGTCGGAGCCAGGGCGCGTGGTGACCAACGGCATGAGCCAGTATTCGCGCAACGAGCGGAACGCCAACTCGGGCTTCGTCGTCGGGATCTCGCCGGCGGACTATCCGAGCGAGCATCCGCTGGCCGGCATCGACCTGCAGCGCGAGCTGGAGAGCCGGGCCTTCGTGGCGGGCGGCGGGGACTATCGCGCGCCGGGCCAGCTGGTGGGCGACTTTCTGGCGGGCCGGGCGTCGAGCGCGCTCGGGAGCGTCACGCCCAGCTATCGTCCGGGCGTGCGGCCCACCGATCTGGCCGCCGTCATGCCGGAGTATGTCATCGAGGCGATGCGCGAGGCGCTGCCGGTGTTCGGCCGCAAGATCCCCCGCTACGACGATCCCGAGGCGGTGCTGACCGGCGTCGAGACGCGCACCTCCGCGCCCATCCGCATCACTCGCGGCGCCGACTTCCAG
Organism: Phenylobacterium sp.; assembly: GCF_036263695.1. Classification (GTDB taxonomy): domain Bacteria; phylum Pseudomonadota; class Alphaproteobacteria; order Caulobacterales; family Caulobacteraceae; genus Phenylobacterium. The sequence goes on along the minus strand of NZ_DATAGM010000201.1, from coordinate 5,727 downwards.
AGCCTGAACGTGCGCGGCCTGTTCCCGGCCGGCGAGGGCGCCGGCTACGCCGGCGGCATCCTTTCGGCCGCCGTCGACGGCATCAAGGTCGCCGAGGCGGTGGCGCGGGCGATGGCTGGCGAGGCGGCCGCGGCGTAGAAGGCCGCGCTTACAGGCGCGCTGTGTCGGCCATGCCGGCACCGGCTTCGTCACCCGGCATGGCTGGCCCAAGCCCTACTTCTATCGCCTCCGATCGGAGGATGGGGCTCAGAACAACGCCTTCCATCTGCTGTACTTCGCCGGCAACATCGTCGCCTACGCCGCCGTCCTGCTCGCGCTCCTGGTGGTCCTCAGCGCGGCCACCCGGCGAAGCCTGTCAGCCTGACGCCGTTCTCGATCGCTTCTCGTCGGCGGTCTTGAACTGACGAATCTGCTCGGCCTGGGCCTTCTTGAAGGCGGGTCGAGCGGTGATGCAGCTCACATACGCTTCGCTCGCCGGCCGGTCGCCGAAGGCGCGGACTTCCCGGACGCGCAGGACGTCGGCCATCAGCAGGTCCGCGATGGTGAAGCGGCCGGCCGCGAGCCATTCCCGCTCGCTGAAGATGGCTTCGAGCTGGGCGAGGCGCTGGCCCATCCACCCGGTCAGCTGATTGTCGGGGTCCCCTGAGATCTTCAGGAACCACCATGGCACGGTGACCATCTCGATCGAGTTGAGCGCGGCGATTGTCCACTGCAGCGTCTCCGCTTCTCCCACCGGATCACGCGGCATCAGCCGTTCGCTCTTGCGGGCGAGGTGCAGCAGCCCGGCGCCGCTTTCGAAGATCTGCAGGTCTCCGTCGCTCAGGAACGGAACCTGGCCAAACGGCTGGCGATCGAGATGATTGGTCTGGCGGTCATCGAACGGAACGGTTCGGACGGCGTAGGCCAGTCCGGCTTCCTCGCAGGCCCAGCGCAGCCTCAGATCCCGCACGAAGCCCCGAGGGCCCTCAGGGACCCAGTCGTAGGTCCAGATGGTCAGATCGCTCATCGCGGCAGGCCTTCCGTGGGTTGATGATCGATCCTACGCGGTGACGGCGTCTGTCCGTTAATCGTCCCGCAACACCTGTGGCGAGGCTCCGCCCCGCAGGGTCTGAAAACCGCCTAACAAAGCTGAACAGTTTCTGACAGGCGCGGCGAGGCGCCCGTTCAGCTGCGGCCACATAAGGTGCATCGCATCGGGCCTTCCCAAGGCTCTGGACGGAATTCGCGACACGAGGACGGAGAGTAGTCATGAACTTCAACCAAACCAAGCTGGCGCGCGGCGCGGCGGCGGCCCTGGCGGGCCTGGCCCTGACGGCCGGCGTTTCGGCCCCGGCTGCGGCCCAGGGGATCGGCAGCGGCGTCGTCAACTGCGACGCGCCGGGCCACAAGCAGATCGCCGGCGCCGTGCTCGGCGCGCTGGCCGGCGGGGCGCTGGGCTCCAATCTGGCCAAGAACGACCGCGGCACGGGCACCGCCATCGGCGCGGTCGCCGGCGCGGCCACCGGCTCCTACGTCGGCTGCCGCATGCAGCGCTCGGACGTGAACCGGCAGGCCGGCTACGGCCATCAGCGCACCTACAGCCACGGCGGCTACCGGCTGAACGGCGGCCTGGCTCCGGCGAGCTTCGCCCGTGACGGCGACATCTACCAGGCCACCACGACCATCAACGTGCGCTCGGCGCCGACCACCGGCTCGGCCCGGGTCGGCCAGCTGCGGGCCGGCCAGGACTTCGAGGCCCTTGCCCGGGTGCGCAACTCGCCCTGGATCCTGGTGGGCGAGGGCGGCGTCGGCGTCGGCTACGTGCACGAGGCCTACGTTGCGCCGGCCGGCGGCGGCCGCTACGCCGCTCGCTACTAGGCCGAACGAGACGTCTGAGGAGAGACTGGGCGCCCGGGCCACCCCCGGGCGCCCTTTTCTGTCGCGCGGCCCCCTGGCGGATGACGGCGCAGGCCGGATTGGCATAAAGCTCGCCGTTACGAATCCGCCATGGCCGACGACGAGCGCAAGAAACACCGCCTGCAGAGCGTCGAGATCGACGAAGAGTCGCTCGCGGCGGTTTCGCGCGACCAGGAGCAGGAGCGGCAGATCGCCATCTTCGACCTGCTCGAGGAGAACTATTTTCATCCCGAAGGCGCCGAGACGGGTCCCTACGACCTGCGCATGGGGCTTATGGAGAACCGGCTGGTCCTGGACGTTAAGGGCCCGACCTACGAGAAGCGGCACATCCTGTCGCTCTCGCCGTTCCGCAGCATCATCAAGGACTACTTCATGATCTGCGACAGCTACTACCAGGCCATCCGGTCGGCGAGCCCGCAGCAGATCGAGGCCCTGGATATGGGCCGGCGCGGACTGCACAATGAGGCTTCGCAGCTGCTGCGCACGCGGCTGGCCGGCAAGGTCGAGACCGACCTCGACACCGCCCGCCGGCTGTTCACCCTCATCTGCGCGCTCCACTGGCGGGGCTGATCGCTTGAGCTCTGGGGTAAGGTCGCCGCAGGCGGTGCTGTTCGCCTGCAACTTCAACCGGGTGCGCTCGCCGATGGCCGAGGCGCTGCTGAAGAAGCTGGCAGGTAACCGGATCTATGTGGACAGCTGCGGGCTGCGCCGCGAGGCCGCAGAGGCGGGCGAGGCGGATCCCTTCACCCGTGCGGTAATGGCCGAGATTGGCGTCGACCTCGAAGGCCACACGCCCAAGACCTTCGACGAGCTGGAGGACGATTCCTTCGACCTGGTCGTCTCGCTCACTCCCGAGGCGCAGCACCGCGCCGTCGAGCTCACCCGTGGCCGCGCGGTGGACATCGAATACTGGCCGACACACGATCCGACGCTTGCCGAAGCCTCCCGGGAAAGCCGGATGGCCGCCTACCGCGAAGTACGGGACGCCCTGGCGCGGCGGATCGCCGAACGATTCGGCGACTAGACGGCTGGATAGTCGTAAAGGGCGGAACCACATTGAACGCCATGAACAGACGCCTCTTCCTCGTGGCCGCGACGGCGGTCGGCCTCTGCGGCTCGTCGGCTGCAGCTGCACCCGGCCCCAAGCTCACCGTCTACAAGACCGCCTCCTGCGGCTGCTGCCGCGGCTGGGTGACGGCGATGGCGCGGGCCGGTTTCGCGCCCGTTGTGGTGGAGGTGGAGGACCTATCGGTGGAGTGGCGCAAGCGCGGCGTGCCCGACGCGCTCTCCTCCTGCCACCTCGCCGACATCGGCGGCTACGTCACGGTCGGCCACGTGCCGCCGGCCGACGTGCGCCGCCTCCTGAAGGAGCGTCCGAAAGCGATCGGTCTTACCGTGCCCGGCATGCCTTTGGGCTCGCCGGGGATGGAGCAGCCCTCCGGGAAGAAGGAAGCCTTCGAGACCCTGCTGCTGCTCGCGGGCGGCAAGACGGCCGTGTTCGCCCGCCACGCCTAGCGAACCATCGACCAGCGCTTGCGAAGCGCGCTATAATGTGGGCTGTGCGGCTCGCGCCCTCGACGCGGGCCGTTCGTTTATGAACCACATTTGGGAGCCTGCATGGCGAAGGAAGAACTTCTGGAATTTCCGGGCACGGTGAGTGAAGTCCTGCCCAACGCGACGTTCCGCGTGAAACTCGAGAACGACCACGAAATCATCGCCCATACCGCCGGCAAGATGCGCAAGAACCGCATCCGCGTGTCGGCCGGCGACAAGGTCCTGGTCGAGATGACGCCCTACGACCTGACCAAGGGCCGCATCACCTTCCGCGTCCGCTAGGGACGTTGCCGGACAAGCGGCCGCAAGGCCTGGTGCTGGCGTCGGCGAGCCCCAGGCGCTTGGATCTGCTGCGCCAGGTCGGGATCATCCCCGACGCGGTCCTCGGCGCCGAGATCGACGAAACCCCGAAACCGAAAGAAACCCCCCGCCTGCTGGCCCTTCGGCTGGCGCGCGAGAAGGCGGCCAAGGTCGCGCAAGAGCGGCCCGGCGAGGTCGTGCTGGCGGCCGACACGGTCGTGGCGCTAGGCCGGCGGGTCCTGCCCAAAGCGGAGACGGACGCCGAGGTGCGGGCCTGCCTCGAGCTGCTCTCGGGCCGCGCTCACAAGGTGCTGACCGCGGTGGCGGTGTGCGGCGGCGAGCGGCCGATCAGCCGGCTGGTGGAGACGCGGGTCACCTTCAAGCGGCTGACGCCGGGCGAGATCGCCGGCTACCTGGAGAGCGGCGAGGGGGTGGGCAAGGCCGGCGGCTACGCCATTCAGGGCCGGGCAGGGGCCTTCGTCACCGAGCTGCAGGGCTCCTATTCCGGGGTGGTGGGTTTGCCGCTCTATGAGACTGTCAATCTGCTGACGGGCGCGGGACTGAAGGTGCGATGAGCGAGCGGCGGCTGTACCTCGACAAGGGTGTCGGCGAGCAGCGCGGGGTGGTGACCCTGGACGGGCGGCCGGAGCGGCTGCTGATCGCGCGCGACGGCGAGGCCCAGGCGCTGCAGGTCGGAGCCCGGCACCGGGCCCGGGTGCGCAAGGTCGAGCCGCAGCTCGGCTCGGCGTTCCTGGAGCTGGCCGGCGGCGCCGAGGCCATGCTCGATTTCAAGCCGGACGCGCGGCCGGTGCAGGGCGCCTCCCTTGAGGTGGAAATCCGGGCCGAGCCGCGGCGGGGCAAGCTGGCCCTGGCCCGCGCGCTCGGGCCGTCCGATGGGCCGCCGCAGCTGCTGGCGCCGCCGCCCGGCCTGAAGGCCCAGCTCACAGCCTTCGCCCCGGGCGTGAAGGTGACCGAGGGACCGTCGGCGCGGGAGATGGCCGACGAGGCCGAGGCCGAGGCGCTGGCGAGCGTCCACCCGCTGCCCGGGGGCGGCAGCGTGGCGATCGAGCCGACGCGGGCGCTGACCGCCGTCGACATCGACGTGGGCGAGCGGCAGGGCCAGGAGACCAAGCGCGTCGCCCGGCAGGCCAACCTGGCCGCCCTGGGCGCGGCCGCCCGGCTGCTGCGCCTGAAAGGGCTCGGCGGCATCGTGGTCTTCGACCTGGTCGGGCGCGGCCACGACGGGGCGGCGCTGACCGAGGCGGCGCGGGCCGCCTTTCGGCCGGACAATCCCGGCGTTGCGATCGGGCCAATCAGCCGGTTCGGGACCCTGGAGCTGCTGATTCCGCGCCGCACGCGCCCGATCGCCGAGATACTCTGCACGGAAGACGGGCGGCTCACGCCCCGCAGCCTGGCCCAGCGCCTGATCAGGGAGGCCGAGCGGGAGGCCGCCGCCGATCCGGGCGGGCGGCTGCTGCTGGCCTGCGCGCCGGCCGTGGCGCAGGCGGCGGAGCCGCTGGTGGAGGCGCTGACCGGGCGGATCGGGGCGCGGGTCGAGCTTGCTTCCGACCCGGGCCTCAAGGAGGACGACCTGCGGGTGAGGCGGCGATGAGCGCGCCCTGTCCGATCTGCAAGAAGCCGGCTCAGCCGGAGTACCGGCCGTTCTGCTCCAAGCGGTGCGCCGACGTGGACCTGCAGCGCTGGCTGACCGGCGGCTACGCCGTGCCGGCCGTCGAGGACGATGAGGGGCCTGCGGAATCCGATGAGGACGGCGACTGACCTCGCTGGACTTCCCGCGGGGGCTCTTTTATAGACGCGGCTCCCGCGAGCGCGGCCTCGCCTGGGTAGCTCAGTTGGTAGAGCAGCGGATTGAAAATCCGCGTGTCGCTGGTTCGATTCCGGCCCCAGGCACCACTTCTCCTCATTGATTGCGCGGCGGCGATGGCGTCCCTCCGGCCGGCCGCAGCTGGCCGCGAG
>NZ_DATAGM010000200.1:0-7185 GCF_036263695.1 Phenylobacterium sp. | reverse complement strand
CACGCTGGAAGGCGGCGACGGCGGCGACCTGATCCACGGCAACCAGGCCGACGACGTCATGGACGGCGGCCTGGGGAACAACACCCTGCTCGGCGGCCAGGGCAACGACGTCATCGAGGGCGGCGACAACGCCGACTACATGCTCGGCAACCTCGGCGCCGACACCCTCGAGGGCGACGACGGCGACGACACCATGCTGGGCGGCCAGGGGAACGACCTGCTTGACGGCCAGAGCGGCGCCGATCTGATCTTCGGCGACCTGGGCGACGACCAGATCTTCGGCGGCGACGGCAATGACTCCATCCAGGGCGGCGACGGCGCCGACTCGGTGGCCGCTGGCCAGGGCGCCGACTTCCTGCACGGCAACGCCGGCGAGGACTACCTCGACGGCGAGTCCGGCGAGGACACCCTGCTGGGGGGCCAGCAGAACGACCGGCTGTTCGGCGGCTCGGGCCACGACCTGCTGCAGGGCAACCTCGGCGCCGACACCCTGGAGGGCGGGCTCGACAACGACACCCTTTCCGGCGGGCAGGACAACGACGACCTCCACGGCGCCAGCGGCGACGACGTGTCGTTCGGCGGCCTGGGGGCCGACGAGATCTTCGGCGGCTCGGGCGCCGACACCCTGTGGGGCGAGGCCGACGCCGACCGGCTGGACGGCGACTCCGGCGCGGACGTGCTCAACGGCGGCGACGGTGTCGACAACCTCACCGGCGGGATCGGCGCCGACACCCTCACCGGCGGGGCCGGAGCGGACCGGTTCATCTTCTCCGCCGGCGCCTCGACCGTAGACGAGGCGGACCTGATCACCGACTTCGCCGGCGACAGCTTCTGGGTCGGGATCCAGGGGACGGCGGCCAACTATCTGGAGACCTCGGCGGCGAGCTTCGCCGAGGCCACCACGGCCGCGCAGGGCCAGATCGGCGCCAACGCCAAGGACATTGTGGCGGTGCAGGTCGGCGCCGACGTGTACCTCTACATCGACTCCGGGGCCAACAGCCTGGGCGCGGTGGTGAGGCTGCAGAACGTCAACCTCAGCGGGCTGAGCGAGGCCAGCTTCCTTCTGAACTGACCACGGGGCCAGGGCCGCGCGAGCGGCCCCGCCTTACGTCGGGGTGGGGCGCAGCAGCCGCTCGCGCCACTCGTCCTCGCAGATCATGATGTAGCGCGGCTCGGCCAGCCGGCGGACATAGGCTCCGGCCGCTTCCAGGGCTTGGCTCTGGGTTTCGAACTGGCCGATCTCGAAGGCGCGCTCGTCGAGCAGGACCCAGCGCGCGCCGACCGGGAACAGTGTCATGTCCGACATGGCGACCTCGTCCCCGTCACTGTGCCGCGCAAAGGGTTAAGGGGCCGTTAGCCTTTCCTTAAGGCCAAGCTGCTTCGCGGGCGCGGCTCGCGCGTTGCGGCGGGGCATGACCTTCGCCTCCCACACCGTCCAACTCGGCTCCGGCCGCTCGCTGCATCTGCACCTGAATGACGGCGCCTCTGACGCCGGGGCAGCGCCGGGGGCGCTGCTGATCCACGGCGCGCTGGCGACCTCCCACGACTGGCTGAGCGGGCCCGCCGAGGCCCTGGCCCAGGGCGGCCCCATCGCGGTGGTCGATCGCCCGGGCCATGGCTCCAGCCGCCGGCCCAGGTTCGCCGCAGCCCCGCGCCGTCAGGCCGCTCAGATCCGCGACGGCCTTCGCGCGCTGGGCGTGCAGACGCCAATCCTGGTCGGCCACTCGTTCGGGGCGCTGGTGGCGCTGGCCTTCGCCGAGCAGTGGCCGGAGGAGGTGCCCGCCCTGCTGCTCGTCGGCCCGATCGCCTATCCGGAGGTCAGGCCCCTCGAACACGGCTGGCTCGGGCCCCGCTCGGCGCCCATAGTGGGTCCGCTGATCGCCGAGGCCGGACGCTGGACGGGCGATGCGCTGATGCTGCGTCTGGCCCAGCGGCTGATGTTCGCCCCCGACCGGCCGCCGCCGCATTGGCTCGCGACCTATCCCTACGGCCAGGCCCTCGATCCGCGGCAGACGGTGGAGGAGGGGGAGGACGCCGCCAGCCTGCTTCCCGCGGCAGGACAGGCCGTTATCGACTTCCGCCGGATCCGCGCCGAGGTGGCGATCATCGCCGGCGAGGCGGATCTGGTGGCTGATCCGCGCCGGCATGCGCGGCGGCTGCACGCCGTGCTGCCGGGCTCGCGGCTCACCCTTTTGCCTGGCGTCGGCCACATGGCGCACCACAGCGAAGGTGGCGTGATCGCCGCCGAGCTTGACCGTCTCCGCGCCGGTTGCATGGCCCCACGAACCGGCTTGGGAGTTGCGTTTCGTCGAGGTAAGGTTGGCCTCGCGAGCTAGGGTGGAAAGAGCGAAGCCCTGAAAACTGCCGGCAAACGCGAGCGCCGGCGCGATCTTCCGAAAGAGCACTTGATGGAAAGCGGTACGGTAAAGTGGTTCAACACGGCGAAGGGCTTCGGTTTCATCCAGCCTGACAACGGTGGACCTGATGTCTTCGTGCACGTCTCGGCCGTGGAGCGGGCCGGGATCGGCGCGCTGAACGAAGGCGACAAGGTGACTTACGACCTCGAACCGGACCGCCGGTCCGGCAAGATGGCGGCGGAGAACCTGACGGTCACCGAACAAGGAACCGGCGGCGGCGGCGGCGGCGGTTTCGGCGGCGGCGGCGGCGGCGGCCGGGCGCGTGAGCCCCGTGGCGGCGGCTATGGCGGCGGCGGCGGATCGCGCGGCGGCTACGGTGGTGGTGGCGGCGGCGGCTACGGCGGCGGCGGCGGCGGCGGCTACGACAGCGGCGGCGGCGGCGGCACGGGCGAAAGCGCCAGCGGCACCGTGAAATGGTTCAACTCGACCAAGGGCTTCGGCTTCATCCAGCCGGACGGCGGCGGCCAGGACGTGTTCGTGCACATCTCGGCGGTCGAACGCTCGGGCCTGGGCGCCCTCAACGAGGGCCAGACGGTCACGTTCGAACTCGGCCGCGACCGGCGCACCGGCAAGACCAGCGCCGAGAACATCCGGGTCACCGGCGAAGGCGACGCCTCGGCCCGCCCGCGCGCCCCGCGCCGCGAGCAGGAGCGCTGGTAGGTCTCTCAAGGCCCACCGCCTGACGCGGAAAAGATAAGGCCCGCCCTCTCGCCGAGGGCGGGCCTTTTTTCATAGCGCGCGGGCGGACTATTTCGCGGCGGTCTCCGACTTGACCGGTTGGGCGGCCATCGGCGGGCGGCCGATCCAGATCTGTCCGCTCTTGGCCATCACCTTGCCGGTCTGGTCGAACAGGGCGACGCCGGAGAAGTACTTGCGGCCCTCGTTCTCCTGCGCCCAGGCCAGGACGATGTAGTCCTCGCCGGCCTTCGGCTTCTCCAGCACCTCGCCGGACATGGTGCCCAGGAGGCCCACCGGCGTGCCGGTCTTGATGTACCAGGCCATCGAGCCGGAGCAGTCCAGGGCGCCCCAGGTGATCTCGTCGGGCATCCGCCCGTCGGCGTTGGCGAAGTTGGCGTGCGGGCGCCAGACGCCGGCGCAATGGCCGGCCGGCGCGCCCTCGATCTGGCCGACGAACACGCCCAGGCCCTCGCCGTCGTCGCGCTCGACGCAGCAGGAGAAGCAGCCGCGGTGCAGCGAGCGGGTGGCGAAGGGCGAGGTGGCGGCGAAGCGGCGGGCCTCCTCCAGGCTCGGCGGGGCCGGCGGCTCGGGTATGGCGCCCTCGGCGAGCGGCTTGGCGGTGGCCAAGAGCTGGCCCTCGGCGTTGGTCAGGAAGGCCTCGCCGTCCTCGCCGTGGGCGAGCTTGTGAGCCTGGTCGACCAGCACCCCGGCTCTGAGCATGGCGGTGCCCTTGCCGCCGACGGCCAGGGCCATGACGCCGCAGATGTAGCCCCCGTTGGCGGTGACGGGCGGTCCGCGGAACTGCCGCGGGACGAAGACCTCGGACATCAATCAGTCCCTTGAAATGGGGCGGGCGCCTGCCCGCGGACGAAGTATGGGCGTCGAGCCGCGCGGCCGCGAAATGAGCGGCGCCCGTACCGGCAGATCGGTGAACCCCCGGACCTCGACGGCGAATCTCATAGCCGCGGGGCCCGGAAGCGACAAGCTGGGCCGCGGCTACTCGCCGGGCGGCTTGGTGGTCATCGGCGCGTCGGGATCGGTGACCGGCGGCGCCGCCTGCCTGATGACGATCGGCGGCTCCACCGGCGGCGGGACCACCGGGGTCGGGTTCAGCGCCACGGCCGGCGGGGCGACCTCAGGGGCTGGCGGCGCGGCGGCCGGGGCCGACTCCGCCGCCGGGGCGCTGGCCAGCCGGGTGGGGGCCGACGTTCCGGCGCGGGCGGGCCGGGGCGCGACGGCGGCCGCGGCCATGGGCCGGCTCGCGGTCTGCGGCGTCGCCGCCGGCGCAGAGGCGAACTCCGTCGGCGCGGGCGCAGCGGGCTCGGCCGGCAGGGCCGGCGCTTGCGCCGCCGGGGCGAGCGCGGCCTGAGCCGGAACGGACGGCGGCGCCGGCTCCCGGCCCATCAGCACGAAGGCCGCGGCCGCGCTGGCCGCCACGGCCGCGCCGGCGCCGATCAGCATCGGCGTACGTCCGAGGCCGCGCCGCGCGGTCCGGGTGCGTGTGGGAGCCGCGGGAATGGCGAAACCGGCGTCGGCGGCCGGCCGCGCCGCGGGACGTTCGGGGACGGGGATCTGCCGCTCGGCCGAGGCCTCACGGGGCGGGACGGCCGGGCGCGGCGGCGGGACCGGCCGCGGCGGAAGCGACGGACGCGCGACGGCGGGCTGCGCCGGGCGCGGCTGGGCGGCGGTGATCGGCGCGCCGGTCAGCAGGGGACCGGGCGGGCTCGCCGCAGGGGCCGGCCGGGGCGCCAGGGCCGAGCCCATCAGGATGCCGGCTCCCGGCTGCACGCCGGGGGTGGGCGTCGGCACCACGATCGGCGTTCCCCGGATCGGGGCCGCCTGCGGCGCGGGGGAAGAGGCCGGCGCGGTGGGGTTCCGAGCCGGCGCCGCGCCGGGAATGGGCACGGTGATCGGCGTCAGCTTGGGCCTGGGCGGCGGGGCCGGCCGCGGCGGGGGCGCCGCCTTGGGCAGCGGCCCGACGCGCATCGGCGCCGCCTTGGCCTGTCCATAAGGCGTCCTGCGCGCGAACGGGTTCGGCTTGTCGTCCGGATCGGAAGGTGACGGCATTGGTGTCCTGCGCCTGGAGCGGCGGCGCCTGGTTGAGTCCCCTTGCCGCGAGTGATGCACGTCCTCGCGGCGGCTGGTCAATCCTCGCGAGGAATTGGCCGGTTCCGTGGCCGTGGCCAAGGTCAGTTCGCCGCAGTCTTCCGCCGCCCTGCCCAAGCGAGGGGTTTGACGCTAGGTTGGCGTCTCGCGGAGCGGGGACCGTCGCCATGCCAAAGCTCTCTCGGGTCGGCCTGATCGGCTTCGGCCAGGTTGGCCAAATCCTGGCGCGCGAGCTCGCCGCCGCCGGCGCCGCTGAGATCGCCGCCTTCGACGTCCTGTTCGCGGATCCGGAGAGCGGGCCGAGCCGCGCGCTGGACGGCTGCGCGGCCCGCGACTGCGCCAGCGCCGCGGAGGCCGCCGCCGGCGCCGAGCTGGTGATCAGCGCCGTCACGCCGGCCCAGGGGCTGGAGGCGGCCCGCGCCGCCGCCTGGGGCGTCGAGAAGGGCGCCTACTACCTTGACCTCAACTCCGCCGCTCCCAGCCTCAAGCAGCTCAGCGCCGGCGCCATCGAGGGCCGGGGCGGGCGCTATGTGGAGGCCGCGGTGATGGCGCCGATCGCCGAGGCCAGGCTCGCCGCGCCCATGCTGCTCGGCGGCCGCTACGCCTCGGCCTTCCTCGATCTGGCGCGGCCGCTGGGCTTCACCGGGGCCACCCTGTTCTCCCAGCAGGTCGGCAAGGCGGCGGCGGCGGAGATGTGCTGCAGCGCCATGCTGCGCGGCTTCGAGGCCCTGCTCGCCGAGGCCCTGCTGGCGGCCCGCCGGCACGGCGTCGAGGCGACGGTGCTCACCGCGCTGACCGATCTGGCCCCCGCCGCCGACTGGCCGGCGCTGGCGCGCGAGATGATCGCCGGCTCGCTGGAGGGCGGCGCCCGCCACGCCGCCGACCTCTCGGAGATCGCCCGCACCCTGGAGGAGGCCGGGGTCATGCCGCTGATGACCCGCGCCGCCGCCCGCCGCCACGACTGGGCCGCCGCCCTCGGCCCGTCCGCCGATGACGAGGACCTCGCCGCCGCCCTCGACCGGGTGCTCGGCCGCATCGACGAGGCCTGACCGCCGCCGTGGCTGGACCGCGCCGGCTTCGCATGGAATAGCCCGGCTATGTCCGGGGTCGGAGATCTGAAACGCCTAGCCGGCCAGGCGGTGAGCGCGGCTGACCGCTTCGGCGACCGCCTGGGGGGCTTCGGCGAGCTGCTGCGCGCAGTCGGGCGGCCGGTGGTGCGCTGGATGAACCAGGTCGGCATGCCCGTGGCCGAGCAGTCGCGGCTGGATGCCCGCACCTACGGCCAGTGGGCCGGCGCCTTCGACAGCCTGGCAGCCGAGGAGCGCAGGGGTGTCGCTCGGGCCATGGATGCGCTGCCGCGGCGGCCGGTGTTCAGCCTGGTGGCCCTGGGCGAGGCCGACGTGGCGAGCCTGAAGGGACAGATCTACAGCGACTGGGAGCTGATCGTTCCGGCCGGCGCGGCGGACGAGGACCCGCGCGTCCGCGCCGCCGCGCCGGGCGCGTCGGCGCAGGAGGCCCTGGCGCTGGCGCGGGGGCACTGGATCGGCCTGCTGGGCGAGGGGGTGAGGCTGCGGCCGCATGCGCTCGCCGCCGCCGCGCTGGCGCTGCAAGGCGCGCCCGAGGCGGAGCTCGTCTTCGCCGACGAGGACAGGCTCGGGGCCGCCGGCGAGCGGCTCGAGCCCTGGTTCAAGCCGAGCTTCGATCTGGAGCTGATGCTTGGCGGCCAGGATCTGGTCGGCGGCGGCCTGGCCCTGTTCCGCCGCGAGGCGATCGCCCGCGTCGGCGGCCTCCGCGAGGGAACCGAGGGCGCCGAGGCCTACGACCTGGCCCTGCGGATCGCCGGCCCCGCGCCGCGCCGCGCGCTGCACCTGCCGCTGGTGCTGGCCCATCGCCTGGGCGATGCGCCGGGCGCCCTGGAGGCGCGCCGCCGGTGCGTGCAGGCGTTCCTGGAGGCTAATCCACTAGCGCATGGGACGGCGCAGGT
>NZ_DATAGM010000199.1:0-2192 GCF_036263695.1 Phenylobacterium sp. | reverse complement strand
GCCTCCCATCGACCGGCGAAGGCGCCGGCTCGCCGGGCGGGACTCTGTCGCGATCTGCGTAAACAGGCAATGGACGTGCGCAGCGCGGGCTTGACGTAGCGCCTTTCAGCCCCTGCAATGGGGGCGGCGCGCAACGGCGCGCCCTATTCCCATTCAGCGTTTTGCACCCGCTGCGCGCGGCCGAAGCCGTGCGCGAGACCTTCGACGTGGGTCGGCGGGCCGACGGCACGCCGCTGCTCGTCGATGTCGCGAGCCCCGCGACGGCGCGACCCGGGCCTGTCGCGCTGCTGGTCCACGGTCCCGTTCCCGACGGGATGCGGGTGACGATGCGCACAGCGGCCATGTACGCGACTGGGCGGCCGCCCTGGCGGCGAGCGGCGTGGCGTCCTTGATGTTCGACCACACGCTCGGCTGGCCCGAGCTGCGGCTGGACCAGGCGCTGGCGGAGACGGACCAGGTGCTGGCCTGGCTCGCCGCCGAGGGGCCAGCGCGCGGGCTGGACCTCGCGCGCGTCACCGCAGTTCTGGTCTCCGGCGGTGCAGTCATGGCGGCTGAGCTGCTTAGTGGGGGGCGCCCATTGCGCCCGCAGCGGGCGGCGCTTGTTTCGTCGGTGGTCGGGGCGCCGCCTGGGTTTGGCGAGCCCACAGCCGAAGTCGCCCGCGGATGAGCCTGGCCGCCGCGGCGCCTGGGCTAGCCGCGGCTGGCGCCCGGCTGCTGGTCCTCCGTGCGGGCGGCGACCGGCCCGACTGGCTGGCGATGCTCGACGAGGCGGTCGCTGCCCTGCTGGCCGCTGACGCCGACCTGACCGTCTACAATCACCCAGGCGCGCCGCACTGCTACGAGCTGGCCCTTGAGAATGGGCGCACGCGCGCCGCGATTGAGCGGGTGCTGGCGCTCGCCGCCGCCTGAGCGCTTCCCAAAGCTACGCCGCCCCATTACCTGCGGCGGATGGAGCCGCCCCGATGACCGCCGCTGCGCCCGAACGGACGGGCTGGGCCGACGTGCTGGCCGAGGGGCGGGCGCCGCGCTTCGTGCTGATCTGCCTGGGCGTTTGGCTGGCGGCGGCCGACAGCCTGGTCACCGCCACCATCATGCCGGCGGTGGGCGCCTCGCTCGGCGGCTATGCCTGGTTCGGCTGGGCGACGGCGGGCTTCCTGCTGGGATCGGTGGCGGCGGGCGCGAGCTCCGGGCGGCTGGCCGAGATCGTCGGCCTGCGGGCCGGGGTGGCGGTGACCGCGGCGCTCTACGCGGCCGGGTGCGCGCTCTCGGCAGCCGCGCCCGACATGGCGACCTTCCTGGCCGGGCGGGTGCTGCAGGGGCTGGGCGGCGGCTGGGTGGCCGGGTTCAGCTCGGTGGCCATCGGCCTGCTGTTCCCCGACCGGACGCTCGCCAAGGTCTACGCCGCGGTGACGGCGGTGTGGGGGATCGCCAGCCTGCTGGGGCCGCTGTTCGGCGGCGTATTCGCGGACGCCGGGATCTGGCGCTGGGCGTTCTGGTCGTTCGCCATCCAGGGCCTCGCGGTCGGGATGGCGGCGCTGTGGATGCTGCCGAAGGGCGACGGCCGCAGGGCCGGGGCTGGCGTGCCCGTCTGGCAACTGGTCGTCATCGCCGTGGCGGTGGGCGCGATCGGCTTCGCGGACCTGGCCGGCAGCGCGGCCGGGGCGCTCGCGCTCATCGCGTTCGCCATGGTGCTGCTGGTGCTGCTGGTGCGGTGGGACGCCCGCGCGCGGGTGAGGATGCTGCCGCTCGCCTCCGGCGACCTCAGGACCGCCGCCGGCGCGGGGTACGCCACCATGTTCCTGATGACCGTGGCCTCCATGGGCTTCGCGATCTACGGCCCCGCCATCCTGCAGACCCTGCACGGCCTCTCGGCCACGGGAGCCGGATATGTGATCAGCGCCGAGTCCCTCGCCTGGACGGTGGCCGGCCTGGCGGTGACCAGCCTGGGCGGGCGCTGGCCCAACCGGCTGATTGTCGCCGGGGGCGTGGTCGCCGCGCTAGGGGTCGCCCTCTCCGCACCCGCCTTCGTGCGCGGCGGCGTCGTGTCCGTCGCGCTCGCCGGCGCCGTGCTGGGCGCAGGCTTTGGCCTGGCCTGGAGCTTCATGAGCCAGAAGATCATGGTCTCGCTGCCGGCCGAGGAGCGGGCGATCGGCGCGGCCGCCATGACCACCGTCCGGCTTACGGGCGCCGCC
>NZ_DATAGM010000198.1:0-2604 GCF_036263695.1 Phenylobacterium sp. | reverse complement strand
TGCGGCGCCCTCCGCGCCGCCGATGAGGGCAAGACGGTCCGCCTGTCCGGCTGGATCCATCGCAAGCGCGACCACGGCGGGCTGATGTTCATCGACCTGCGCGACCACTACGGCCTGACGCAGCTGGTGCTGGCGCCCGAGACCCCGGGCTTCGCCGCCGCCGAGAAGCTGCGCGCCGAGAGCGTGATCAAGGTCGACGGCGAGGTGGTGAAGCGCACCCCCGAGACCGTCAACGCGGGCCTGCCGACCGGCGAGGTTGAGGTGCGCGTGCGCGGCCTGGAGGTGCTCTCCGAGGCCGCCGAGCTGCCGCTGCCGGTCTTCGGCGAGCCGGAATACCCGGAAGAGATCCGGCTGAAGAACCGCCACCTGGACCTGCGCCGCGAGACCCTGCACCGCAACGTCGTGCTGCGCTCGAAGGTCATCCAGTCGATCCGCAACCGGATGACCGGCCAGGGCTTCCTGGAATTCCAGACGCCGATCCTGACGGCCTCCAGCCCCGAGGGCGCGCGCGACTTCCTGGTCCCCTCGCGCCTGCACCCGGGCAAGTTCTACGCGCTGCCGCAGGCGCCGCAGCAGTTCAAGCAGCTGCTGATGGTCGCCGGCTTCGACCGCTACTTCCAGATCGCCCCCTGCTTCCGGGACGAAGACCTGCGCGCCGACCGCTCCCTCGAGTTCTATCAGCTCGACGTGGAGATGAGCTTCGTGACGCAAGAGGACGTGTTCGCCGCCATCGAGCCGGTGCTGCAGGGCGTCTTCGAGGAGTTCGCCGACGGCAAGGCGGTGACGCCCTATCCGTTCCCGCGTATCCCCTACAGGGACGCCATCTCCAAATACGGCACAGACAAGCCGGACCTGCGCAATCCGCTGGTGATGCAGGACGTCTCAGAGCACTTCCGCGGCGGCGGCTTCGGCGTCTTCGCGCGGATGCTGGAGGACCCGAAGAACGCCATCTGGGCGATCCCGGCCCCGGGGGGCGGCTCGCGCGCGTTCTGCGACAAGATGAATTCCTGGGCCCAGAGCGAGGGCCAGCCGGGCCTCGGCTATGTTTTCTGGCGCGAGGGCGAGGAGGGCGGCGCGGGGCCGATCGCCAAGAACCTCGGCGACGAGCGCACCAAGGCGATCCGCGAGCAGCTGGGCCTGAAGGTCGGCGACGCCGCCTTCTTCGTCGGCGGCGATCCGAAGGTCTTCTACAAGTTCGCGGGCCTGGCCCGGACCAAGGTCGGCACGGACCTGGAGCTGGTGGCCCAGGACCGCTTCGACTTCGTCTGGATCGTCGACTTCCCGATGTACGAGTTCAACGAGGAGACGAACCACGTCGACTTCTCGCACAACCCGTTCTCGATGCCGCAGGGCGAGATGGAGGCCCTGGAGACCAAGGACCCGCTCGACATCCTGGCCTACCAGTACGACATCGTCTGCAACGGCTACGAGCTGTGCTCCGGCGCGGTGCGGAACCACCGGCCGGATATCATGCTGAAGGCCTTCGAGATCGCCGGCTACAACGCCGAGACAGTGGAGCGCGAGTTCGGCGGCATGCTGAACGCCTTCCGCCATGGCGCCCCGCCGCACGGGGGCCTGGCGCCGGGCATCGACCGGATCGTCATGCTGCTGGCCGGCGAGACCGCCATCCGCGAGGTCATCGCCTTCCCGCTGAACCAGCAGGGCCAGGACCTGATGATGAACGCGCCCTCCGACGTGCTGGAGAAGCAGCTGAAGGAGCTGCACATCCGCCTGGCGCCGCCGGTGAAGGTCTAGTCGGTCTCGAAGACGATCAGGTAACGCGGACCCGGCTGGGCCGGCTTCAGAGCCGGCACGGCGGGGGCCGGCGGGATCTTCGGGATCTTGACCGCGATGCTATGGCCGCCACGGCAGGTTCGGACCGTGAGGCCGCGCGGCAACTTGGTCTGAGCATCGCCGCACGCCGCGCTGAGCTGCGACTGTTCCAGCCCGCGAGCGCCGGACAGGTCAGCTCCGGAGAGATTGGCGTGCTCGAGGTCGGCGTCGTGGAAGTCGGCGCCGCGGAACGACCCGCCCCGCAACACGGCCCCGGTGAGATCGGCCGACCGGAACGACGCGCGATCCAGGCGGCCGCCGCCGAAGTTCGTCGCCTGCAGGCTGGCGTCGCGGAAATTGGCGCCGCGGGCGTTCACGCTCCGGAACACCGCGCCCTGGAGGTTGGCGTCCGTGAATGTCGCCCCGGTCAGGATAGCCCCGTTGAAGTTGGCGCCGATCGCGCGGCTGTCGGCGAGATCGACGCCGGAGAGATTGGCTGAGGAGAAGACCGTGCCGCTGGCCTCGACGTCGCGCATCTTCGCGCCCGTCAGGTTGGCGGAGGCGAAGTTGGCGCCAGTCATGTGCGCTTCGCTGAGATCGGCTCGCGAGAGGTCGGCCTTGCTCAGCACCGAGCCGACGAACCGCGCCTCACGCAGGTCCGCGCCCACCAGGGACGCGCCCGCGAAGTTCGCGCCGATGAAGTGCGCCCCCGCCAGCCGCCGGCCGGCCAGCTCGCATTTGGCGCAGGCCCCGCCGAACGAGGTGAAGCGCTGCACCTCCTTGTCGCCGGTCATGGCGCTGGCCGCCGCCGGCAGCGTCAGGGCGGCGGCG
>NZ_DATAGM010000197.1:0-2258 GCF_036263695.1 Phenylobacterium sp. | reverse complement strand
ACCGGCTCGCCGCTCTGGGCGCGCACATAGAGCTGCCCGATGTCCTGCTCCGTCTGGCGCTGGGCCCGTTCCGTCTGCACCAGCACGTCGTATTCCTGGCCGTTCTTGATGTAGGTGGTCACCCGCCGCGAGCCGAAGTTGGTCTCCAGCGCCCGGCCGACCGCCTGGGCCGAGACGCCCAGCGCCGCGGCCTTCTCGCGGTCCACGTCAACGATCACCCGCGGCGAGGTGGGCTCATAGTCGATCCGCGCCCGGGCCATGCCGGGATTGGATTCCGCCGCCTGCAGCAGCGGCCGGATGCGCTGCTCGATCTCCGGATACTCGTTGCCCAGGACGATGAGCTGCACCCCGTCGCCCCCGCCGCCGCCGGGGCCGCCGCGCTGCAGGCCGCCACGGACGTTGGCGATCGCCCGGATCGAGGTGATCTGGGCGAACTCGCGGTTCAGCTGCGCCGCCAGCTCGTTGGAGGTCATCTTGCTGTTTTCGAACAGCGCCGCGTTGCCGAAACCGCCGTTGAACTGGTTCCCGTTGAACCGCGGCACCCCCAGGATATAGCGCTCGATCACGCCCTGGGCGCGGTACTTCTGCAGGATGGCCTCGACCTGCCGCGCCCCGGCCATGGTGTAGTCGTAGCCGGCGCCCTCCGGCGCGTTGATGTTCAGCTCGACCCGCTTGCGGTCCTCCTCGGGCACCAGCTCACGGGGCAGCTGCGTGAACATGAACGCCGCCCCCAGCGACAGGAACAGCACCAACCCGCCCGCCGCGAAGGTCGCCGAGCGCCTGCCGAGCAGGCTCTCCAGCGAGGCGTGGTAGGAATTGCGCAGCTTGTGGATGCCGTTGTCCACGAACCGGGCGACGGCGCCCTCGCCCTGCGCGGGGCGCAGCAGCTTGGAGGCCAGCATCGGCGACAGGCTGAGCGCCAGCAGCGCCGAGAAGGCGATCGCCGCGGCGATGGCCACCGCCAGCTCGACGAACAGCCGGCCGATATAGCCGGGCAGGAACATCAGCGGCGCGAACACCGAAATCAGGACGATGGTCGTAGCGACCACCGCAAAGAACACCTGACGGGCGCCGCGCTGGGCGGCGACCACCGGCGGCTCGCCTTCGTCGATCCGGCGCTGGATGTTCTCGACCACCACGATGGCGTCGTCGACCACCAAGCCGATGGACAGCACCAGGGCCAGCAGGGTCAGCAGGTTCAGCGAGAAGCCCAGCGGGGCCATTACGATGAAGGTCGACAGGATGCAGATCGGCGCGACGATCGAGGGGATCAGCGCCGCCCGCCAGGTGCCGAGGAAGATGAAGTTCACCAGCGCCACCAGCACCAGGGAGATGCCCATGGTGATCCAGACTTCCTCGATGGCGTGCTCGGTGAAGACGGTGAAGTCGACCGCCACTTCCAGGCGGGTGCCTTCGGGCAGCGAGCGGTTAATCTCCGGGACGATCTCCCGGATGCCGTGGCTGATCTCCAGGTCGTTGGCCTGGCTCTGCCGGGTCACCGCGATGCCGACCTGTTCGCGCCCGTTGGAGCGGAAGGAGCGGCGGTGCTCATCAGGCCCCTCTTCCACCCGTGCGATGTCGCCCAGCCGCACGACGTACTGCGATGAGGCCAGGGCTGTGGCCGCGCCCACGCCGGCCGCGCCGGAGGAGGCCGCCGACCGCTGCGACGCCGCGGTGATCGGCATCTGCGCGAACTGCTCGGGCGTGGCGTAGCTTCGGTTCACCCGGATGGTGAAGTCCTTGGCCGGCGCTTCCAGCGAGCCGGCCGGGAGCTCGAGGTTGTTGGCGGTCAGCGCGTTCTCGACGTCGTCGACGGTGATCCCCCGCGCGGCCATCGCCGCCGGATCCAGCCAGATCCGCATCGCGTAGTTCTGCGCGCCGCCGACGTTGACCTGGGCCACCCCCGGCACGGTCGAGATCCGCTCCACCAAGTAGCGGTTGGCGTAGTCGGTGAGCTGCAGGCGGTTCAGCGTCGTCGAGCTGAACGAGATGAAGATGATCGGCGCGGCGTCGGCGTTGGCCTTGGCGATCTGCGGCGGGTCGGCTTGCTCGGGCAGGATGGCCGTCACCCGGCTGACCGCGTCGCGCACGTCGTTGGCCGCATCGTCCAGATTGCGGTTCAACATGAAGGAGATGTTGATCTGGCTGCGGCCATCGCGGGACGAGGACTGCACCCGGTCGATGCCCTGGATGCCGGAGACCTGCCGCTCGATCACCTCGGTGATCCGCTCCTCGACCACCTCGGCCGAGGCGCCGCG
>NZ_DATAGM010000196.1:0-3860 GCF_036263695.1 Phenylobacterium sp. | reverse complement strand
GCTCTTGGCGATCAGCCGCACGTCACAGCTCATCGCCAGGCCCAGCCCCGCGCCGACCGCCACGCCGTTGATCCCGCCGACCACCGGCTTGTCGCACCGCTTGCGGATGGAGAGCAGGAAGTGGCCGACCCAGCCGATGTCGTCCAGCTGGGCGGTCATCGCCGGCCAGGGCGAATAGGAGTCCGATCCGGAGAGATCCAGGCCCGCGCAGAAGGCGTCGCCGGAGCCGGTGATCGCCACAACCCAGACGTTGTCGTCCTTGGCCGCCTCGTCCACCGCCTCGACCACCCCCCAGGCCAGCTCCTGCGAGAGGGCGTTCTTCTTCGCGGCCCGGTTTAGCGTGATGGTGCGGACGTGGCCGGCGTCGGAGGTGGTGACGAGCGGGGTCATGGGCTTCCTCTCCTGGACATGTTTGTCGCCACCATAGGAGATCGGCCCGGCGGCGAAAGTCGGCTTCGCCGTTGCTCTCCTCGACATACTGCACCTTCCAATATTTGCTTGCCGGACCCTCGCAAGTTGTGGCGCCATGCGGCCTTCAACGGGGAGAGGATCGCCATGCGTACGCTTCTGACCGCCGCCGCCCTCCTGGCGCTGGCGACGCCGGCCCTGGCCGGTACGCTCGAGGAGGTCACCACCAAGGGCATCGTGCTCAACATTCAGGGCATGGACATTGAGGTAGACTACACCCCGGACGGCAAGTTCAGCGCCATGGACGGCCAGATCACCGGCGAGTGGCGAATCGACGGCGACAAGCTGTGCACCAAGTCCACCGTCCAGCCGGAGGAGACCTGCACCGTCTACCCGAAGGACAAGAAGAGCGGCGACGCCTTCGAGGTCCAGGGCGCCGAGGGGCCAGTGGGCATCAAGATCAAGTAGTCCCGCAGGCGCGCACGAGGCGCTACACTGGCGCCCATGACCGCGCCCGTGCCCGCCGACGTCCTCTCCCGCCTGAAAGCCGTTCTCGGCGCGGACGGATGGAGCCAGGATCCCGAACGCCTCGCGCCGAAGCTGTTGGAGTGGCGGGACCGCTGGCACGGGACGACGCCTTTCCTGGCTCTGCCGAGGACCACCGAGGACGTGGCCGCGGTGGTGGGGATCTGCTTCGAAGCCGGCGTGCCGATCACGCCTCAGGGCGGCAACACCGGCCTGGTGGGTGGCCAGATCCCGCAGGGCGAGATCCTGCTCTCAACGGAGCGACTGCGCGCGATCCGCGACCTCGATCCTTTCGACGACGTGATCGTCGCCGAGGCGGGCGTGACGCTGGCGGCGGTGCACGAGGCGGCGGCGCAGCATCGGCGCCGGTTCCCGTTGGGGCTGGCCTCGGAAGGCTCGGCGACGGTCGGCGGAGTGGTCTCCACCAACGCCGGCGGCACCCAGGTGCTGCGCTATGGGACCACGCGCCAGCTGGTGCTGGGGCTGGAGGCGGTGCTGCCCAACGGCGAGGTGTGGAATGGCCTCAAGCGGCTGCGCAAGGACAATACGGGCTATGACCTCAAGCAGCTGCTGATCGGGGCCGAGGGGACGCTGGGCGTCGTCACCGCCGCCAGCCTGAAGCTGTTCCCGCTGATGGCCTCGCGGGCTACGGCGATGGCGGGGCTGGCCAGCGCCGACGACGCGATCCGGCTGCTGGCTCGGGCCAAGGAGGAGGCGGGTGGGGCGGTCGAGGCCTTCGAGCTGATGAGCCGGATCGGGGTGGAGTTCGCCCTGAGGAACATCGCCGGCCAGCGGGACCCGCTGGACGGCGTCCATCCCTGGTACGCGCTCATCGAAATCACCTCCGGCGAGCCCGGCTCGGCCGAGGCGGCGATGGAGCGGCTGCTGGCGGGCGCCCTCGAAGCGGGCTTGGTGCAAGACGCCGCCGTCGCCCAGACGGAGGCCCAGGCGAAGGCCTTCTGGTCCCTGCGCGAGAACCAGTCGCCAGCCCAGAAGCCGGAAGGCGCCACCTGGAAGCACGATGTGTCGGTGCCGGTCAGCGAGGTCGCCACCTTCCTGCGCGAGGCTTCCGAGGCGATGGTCCGCTTCGCCCCCGGCTGCCGGATCTGCGCCTTCGGCCACGTGGGGGACGGGAACATCCACTACGACGTCCTGCGGCCCGACGGCGGGGACGACGCGGCCCACTCCGCCAGGCGCGACGAGGGCTCGCGCATCGTCCACGACATCGTGGCCCGACTGGGCGGCTCGATCAGCGCCGAGCACGGGCTGGGCTCGATGAAGACCGCCGAGGCCCTGCGCTACAAGAGCCCCGTCGAGGTCGCCGCCCAGCGCGCCGTCCGCCAGGCCCTCGACCCCAAGCGGATCATGAACCCACGGGTGCTGTTCTAGCCGCCCCGCGCGCTGTCGAGGGGGCTTCCCTTCCCCTGAGTCTCGCGCCAAGAGAGCCGCCATGCTGATGGTGCTCTCGCCCGCCAAGTCGCTGAACTTCGAGCGGCCGAAGGCGCAGCTTCCGGTGAGCACGCCGGAGCTGATGGAGGACGTGGCCGAGCTGACCAAGGTCACGGCCAAGCTGAAGGCCGCTGACCTGAAGCGGCTGATGAGCCTTTCCGACGACCTCGCCAAGCTGAACCGCGAGCGCTTCCAGGCGTTCGACCCGGCCTCGGAGGAGGGGCTGCAGGCGGCGCTGGCGTTCAACGGCGATGTCTATCTGGGCCTGAAAGCGCGCGAGCTGGACCGACGCGCGCTCTCCTGGGCGCAGGACCACGTGCGCATCCTTTCGGGTCTCTACGGCGTGCTGCGGCCCCTCGACGCCATCCAGCCGTACCGGCTGGAGATGGGCGTGCGGCTGAAGACCAAGCGGGGTCCGACCCTCTACAAGTTCTGGGGCGAGAAGATCGCCAAGGCGCTGAACGAGGCCTCGCGCGGCCACAAGGACCGTACGGTCGTGAACCTGGCCAGCCAGGAGTATTTCGGCGCGGTCGATCTCGCCGCGCTGGAGACCCCGGTGGTCACCTTCCGCTTCCTGGAGGAGAAGGACGGCGAGGCGCGAGTGATCAGCTTCTACGCAAAGCGAGCGCGGGGGATGGTGGCCCGCTACGCCATCGATCACCGCATCGAGAAGGCCGAGAAGCTCAAGTCATTCGACGTGGCCGGGTACCGCTTCCGCGAGGATCTTTCCAGCGCCGAGGAATGGACGTTCGCGCGGCCGCAGCCGCCGCCGGCGGGAGCCGTGAAGGAGAGTTGAGCATGGACTACGGCCTCAAGGGTCAGGCGGCGATCGTCACCGGCTCAACCAGCGGCATCGGCCAGGCGATGGCGGCAGCCCTCGCCGAGCAGGGCGTCAACCTGGTGATCAACGGCTTCGGCGACCCGGCCAAGATCGAGCACGACCGGCGCGCGCTCGAGGAGCGGACGGGCGTCAAGGTCGTCTACCACGGCGCCGACATGACCAAGCCGGACGAGATCGCCGACCTGGTGGACAGCGCCTGGCGCGAATTCGACCGCCTGGACATTCTGGTCAACAACGCCGGCATCCAGCACGTCTCACCCGTGGAGGAGTTCCCGCCGGAGAAGTGGGAGGCGATCATCGCCATCAACCTCTCCTCGGCCTTCTACGCTACGCGGGCCGCAGTCCCGATCATGAAGGCTCAGGGGCGCGGGCGGATCGTCAACCTCGCCTCGGCCCACGGCCTCGTCGCCTCGCCGTTCAAGTCGGCCTATGTGGCGGCCAAGCACGGGATCGTCGGATTCACCAAGTCGATCGCCCTCGAGCTCGCCCGCAACGGGGTGACCTGCAACGCCATCTGCCCGGGCTATGTGAAGACGCCCCTCGTCGAGGCCCAGATCGGCGACCAGGCCAGGGCCCGCGGCATTCCGGAGGAGCGGGTGGTGGAGGATGTGATCCTCGCCGCCCAGCCCAATAAGAG
>NZ_DATAGM010000195.1:0-5708 GCF_036263695.1 Phenylobacterium sp. | reverse complement strand
CGGCCGTTTCCTCTACGCTGCGGCGGGAGACGTCGATCACTGGCCAGCCCTGGCGCTCGTAGAGGCGGCGGGCCTGGACGATCTCGTCCTTCACCGCGTCCACGTCGATGTAGGTGGATTCCCGATTCTCCTTCAGGGAGAGCAGCCGGTTACGGCGGATCTGGATCAACCGATCGGGGGAGATGGTCAGCCCGACGATCAGGGCGTTCTTCAGCTCGAAGAGCTTCTGCGGGATCGGCCGGCCGGGCACCAGGGGCACGTTGGCGGCACGGACCCCCCGGTGGGCCAGATAGATGGAGGTCGGCGTCTTGGAGGTCCGCGAGACGCCCACCAGAACCACGTCGGCCCGGTCGAGGTCCTGGCCGCCCTGTCCGTCATCGTGGCCGATGGCGTAGTTCAAGGCGTCCATGCGGTTGAAGTAGTCGTGGTCGAGGGCGTGCTGCACGCCGACCCGGCTGGTCAGCGGGGCGCCGACGTAGCGGGACAGGGCGCTGACCAGCGGGTCGAGCGCCGGGATGCAGGGCATGTCGAGCTTGCGGCAGCCTTCCTCCAGCGCCGCGCGCAGATCCTGGTCGACGATGGTGTGGATGACGACGCCCGGCGCCTCCTCGATGTCGGAGAGGGCCCGCTCCAGCTGCCGGCGGGAGCGGACGAGGGCGTAGATGTGTTCGATCGGCAGCACGTTCTCGAACCGGGCGCAGACCGCGCGGGCGAGCGCGTTCAGCGTCTCCCCGGTGGAGTCCGAGACCAGATGGACGTGGAAGTAGGTCGCTATGCGCGGCGGGGGCGTCATCAGGTCGCGGCGAGGCTTCTGTGGATGAACTCGTGGGCAACCTCTTTAGCGAAGCCGAACGAGCTTGGGGAGAAGTCGCCGCTTCCGAGCGCAAACGGCGGGGCGGGATGAATGAGGGTGACAACCGGCCCCTTTAACCATCCGTTAACCCACATGGCCGGGTGCGGTGCGTTTCCCGGCGCCTGTCGCACCCGAAGAGGCCTGCGACATCCGATCCCAAATCCACGCCGGTCCGCGCCTGGCGGGT
Organism: Phenylobacterium sp.; assembly: GCF_036263695.1. Taxonomy (GTDB): domain Bacteria; phylum Pseudomonadota; class Alphaproteobacteria; order Caulobacterales; family Caulobacteraceae; genus Phenylobacterium. Next base: position 4,668 of record NZ_DATAGM010000195.1, on the reverse strand, counting down.
TAATGAAACCTTAACGTCGGCGGGCGCTAAGCGGGATGTCCCCGCTATCCACAGGCCCCCCGGACGAGGGTTAATGAAGTGTGAAGACTTTGGGGCAGGTCGCAGGTATGGCGGGTGCGACAGGCCCGGTTATCCCCGATTGCGAGGGGCCCTACCGTCTTCTTCAAATAACTTTCGAAAGAAAGATTGGATTGAAGAGGGAAGGGGGCGTGAACAGGCGGGCTTGAGCCTTTTGCGGAAAGCCCCTTTAAACCCGGCATGACCTCGAAAGTTCAGCCCGCCCTGCTCCGGGCCCTCGCCGGAGAAACCCTGCCTCGCCCGCCGGTCTGGTTCATGCGCCAGGCGGGAAGGAGCCTTCCGGAGTACCGGGAGCTGCGCACCCGGGCGGGCGACTTCATCGCCTTCTGCCACAATCCGGAGATGGCGGCGGAGGCCACCCTCCAGCCGATGCGCCGCTTTCCGCTGGATGCGGCCATCGTCTTCGCCGACATCCTGCTGATCCCCCGCGCCCTGGGCCAGGAGGTCTGGTTTGAGGCCGGGGAGGGGCCGAGGCTCGGGACCTTGCCGCCGATCGAGGCGATCGCCGACCAGGTGGAGGCCTCGACGGAGCGGCTTTCGGCCATCGGCGAGACCCTGCAGCGAGTCCGCGCCGAGCTGGAGCCGGAACGGGCGCTGATCGGCTTTGCGGGCGGGCCCTGGACGGTGGCCACCTACATGATCGAGGGTCGCGGCTCGGACCGGTCCGGCGCGCGGACCTACGCCCATCAGAACCCGGAGAAGCTGGACGCCCTGCTGGACGTGCTGGTGGAGTCCACCGCCCGTTACCTCGTCATGCAGGCGAACAGCGGGGCGCAGGCGCTGAAGATCTTCGAGAGCTGGGCCGAGCAACTGCCCGAGGACGTGTTCGAGCGGATCGTCATCCGGCCGCACGCGAAGATCGTCGAGAAGGTGCGGGCGGCTGGGGTCACGGCGCCGTTCATCGGCTTTCCGAGGGGCGCTGGGGCGCTTGTGGAGAACTACGCCGCCGCCGTGCCGGTGCAGGGCGTCGCCCTCGACACCCAGGCCTCGGCCGCGCTCGGCGCCCGCCTGCAGGCGCAGGGCAAGACCATTCAGGGAGCGCTGGACAACCTGCTGCTGCGGGCCGGCGGGCCGATGCTGGACGCCCGGGTGGACGCGCTGATCGAGCAATGGGGCGGCGGCCCCTACATCTTCAACCTCGGCCACGGTGTGCTCCCCGACACACCGGTCGAACATATCGAGCGGACGATCCGGCGAGTGACGGGCAAGTGACCCGCCTGGCGGTCGTGCTGTTCAACCTCGGCGGGCCCGACGGGCCGGAGGCGGTGCGGCCGTTCCTGTTCAACCTGTTCCGCGATCGGGCGATCATCGGACTGCCGGCGGTCCTGCGCTATCCGATCGCCGCCTGGATCTCCCGCACCCGCGAGACGCGGGCCAAGGCCAACTACGCGATCATGGGCGGGGCCTCGCCCCTGCTGCCGGAAACCCAGGCGCAGGCGCGGGCGCTGGAGGCCGAGCTGATGGTCCGCGCGCCGGGCGTCGAGACCCGCGCCTTCATCGCCATGCGCTACTGGAGGCCGCTGGCGGCGGAGACGGCGAGAGAGGTGGCCGCCTTCGCGCCCGACGAGATCGTCCTCCTGCCGCTCTATCCGCAGTACTCCACCACCACGACAGGCTCCTCGGTGAAGGACTGGCTAGCGGCGTATGACGGACCGGGGCGGACCCGCACCGTCTGCTGCTACCCGACCGCGAACGGCCTGGCCGCCGCCCACGCCCGGCTGATCGAGCGGGCGCTCGAGGCGGCCGGGAGCCCGCGGAACCTTCGCCTGCTGTTCTCCGCCCACGGACTGCCGAAGAAGGTGGTCGCGGCGGGTGATCCCTACCAGGCGCAGGTGGAGGCCACCGTGCAGGCGGTCTTGGCCGAACTCGGCGGCGAGCTGGACCACCAGGTCTGCTACCAGAGCCGTGTCGGGCCGCTTGAGTGGCTCGGCCCCTCCACCGACGCGGCCATCCGCCAGGCGGCCGCCGACGGCAAGGGCGCACTGGTGATCCCCATCGCCTTCGTTTCGGACCACGTTGAGACGCTGGTCGAGCTGGATCACGAGTATGCCGCGGTGGCGCGCGAGGTGGGCTGTACGCCCTACCTGCGGGTTCCGGCCCTGGGCGTCTCGGCCGACTTCATCGGCGCGCTGGCCGAGGCCACTCTGGAGGCCGCTGGACGCGACCGGGAGGGGGCCGCGCCGTTCGGACCTTGGCTTTGTCCCGCGCAGTATGGAAAGTGCGCCTGCCGAGGGAGGGCATGATGAGCGACTGGATCGCCGCCAACTACGATCTGCTGCGAGGCGTGCACATCCTGGCGGTCATCGCCTGGATGGTCGGGATCATGTACCTGCCTCGGCTGTTCGCCTATCACACGAACGCGGCGCCGGGGTCGGAGTTGGACGTCACCTTCCAGGCCATGGAAGGCAAGCTCATGCGGATCATCATGAATCCGGCCATGGTCGTGGCTTGGATCCTTGGCCTGACGCTGCTCTGGCACCGCTACAATCTGGCCGGCCACGAGGTGTTCACCCAGCCCTGGCTGATCGCCAAGCTGGCAGGCGTGGTCTTCGTCACCGGCTGGCACCATTACCTGGCGGGCGCCCGCAAGGCTTTCGCCCGCGGCGAGAACAAGAAGTCGAACAAATTCTGGCGCGCCACCAACGAGCTGCCCTTCTTGGCCGCCATCGTGATGGTCATCGCAGTGACCACCGAGTTCGGGCGCTAGCTCCTTCCTCACCGCTCCGCAGGGAGGAAAGCGGCGGCTCCGCTTGACGCCCACGCCAGCCTGTGGTTCCGGTAGCGTACGCGTCGGCCTTCCGGCGCGCCCCGCCTTTTTCCGCGCCGCGCGCTCGTTGCAGAGCCGCCAGCGGCCGGTCCTCGAAATCGACAACGGCGCCTCTCCCGATTGGGAGCTCTGCGCCTTCAGGAATTTCCCCAGCCTGCGCCGCCGTGCGCGGGACCTTGCGAGTCCATATCCCCAATGCCTGACGAAATCCCCGAGGTCCTCGAGGCCGCCCCGACCGAAGAGCTGGAGCTCGACGTGCTGGGCGACGCCGAGGGCGCCGACGAAGGCTCAGAGGTCGCCGCGGCGATCAAGGCCCTCGGCCTCACCCGCATGTCGCTCCAGGAGCTGAAGGACAAGTCGCCCGCCGACCTGCTCTCCTTCGCCGAGACGCTGGAGATCGAGAACGCGAACTCCATGCGCAAGCAGGACATGATGTTCGCGATCCTGAAGACCCTCGCCGAAGAAGGCGTGGCGATCTCCGGGTCGGGCACCATGGAGGTCCTGCCGGACGGCTTCGGCTTTCTGCGCAGCCCCGAGGCCAACTACCTGCCCGGTCCCGACGACATCTACGTCTCGCCCTCCCAGATCCGGAAATTCGGCCTGCGGACCGGCGACAGCGTCGTCGGCGGGATCCGCGCGCCGCGCGAAGGCGAGCGCTACTTCGCCCTGGTGCAGGTCGACCAGATCAACTTCGAGCCGCCGGAGAACGTCCGGCACAAGGTCCACTTCGACAACCTGACGCCGCTCTATCCCGAAGAGCGGCTGCGGATGGAGATCGACGACCCGACGCTGAAGGACCGCTCCGGCCGGGTCATCGACATCGTCGCCCCGCTCGGCAAGGGCCAGCGCTGCCTGATCACCGCCCCGCCGCGGGTCGGCAAGACGGTGATGCTGCAGAACATCGCCAAGTCGGTCGCCATCAACCACCCCGAGTGCTACCTGATCGTGCTCCTGATCGACGAGCGCCCGGAAGAAGTCACCGACATGCAGCGCACGGTGAAAGGCGAGGTGATCTCCTCGACCTTCGACGAGCCGGCCACCCGGCACGTGCAGGTCGCCGAGATGGTGATCGAGAAGGCCAAGCGCTTGGTCGAGCACAAGCGCGACGTGATCATCCTGCTGGACTCGGTCACCCGCCTGGGCCGGGCCTACAACACCGTGGTGCCGTCCTCGGGCAAGGTGCTGACCGGCGGCGTCGACGCCAACGCCCTGCAACGGCCGAAGCGCTTCTTCGGCGCGGCCCGGAACATCGAGGAGGGCGGCTCGCTCACCATCATCGCGACCGCGTTGATCGACACCGGCAGCCGGATGGACGAGGTGATCTTCGAAGAGTTCAAGGGCACCGGCAACTCCGAGATCGTTCTTGACCGGAAAGTGGCGGACAAGCGGATCTACCCGGCCATGGACGTGCTCAAGTCCGGCACCCGCAAGGACGAGCTCATCACGCCGAAGGATCAGCTGCAGAAGACCTATGTTCTGCGCCGCATCCTTTCTCCGATGGGCGCCCAGGATTCCATCGAGTTCCTGTTGGACAAGCTGCGTCAGAGCAAGAACAACGACGAGTTCTTCCAGTCGATGAACACCTGACGACTTGGCGGCCCGCCTTCCTCCTCTGCCCGGCAGGTGAGGTGAGGGGGGCTGGCCATACCGCGTCAGATCGGCTCTACCATCGCCCGCTCACGTGACGAGGGGAGCTGGTGATGATCAAGGTCTATCACGCACAGGCGACGCGGTCGGTCCGCGTGCTCTGGGTGCTTGAGCAACTGGGCGTCCCGTACGAGACGGTGAGCCTGACCTATCCGCCGCGGGTGCATCACCCGGAG
>NZ_DATAGM010000194.1:0-3486 GCF_036263695.1 Phenylobacterium sp. | reverse complement strand
AAGCAGCTCCTCCGGCGGCCGTTGAGCCGACCGGCGGCGCAGCACGGTGACCAGCTGCGCCGCCAGCGCCCCCCGCTCCGGCCGCAACCGGGTCAGCTGTTCCTCCAGCTGATCCCAGGTGAACTGAGGCACGGCCGCGCTCGGCTCCATGCCGGACGGCTGAACGTGAATGAGGTTCGAGCCCTCCGGGCATCTGCGGACCTCCATCCGCCGTTCGCGTGGCATGACCGTCACTTCCCCCTGACGCGCGATCAGGCGTGCTCGCGCGATCGCCCGCCAGCCCGAACGATTGGGGCCCCGATTCGATGGGGGGTAGGGCGAAGCCTTCGCTCTGCGCCAGCAGGCGGGCGGCCTCGTAGCGGTCGCGGGCGCCGAGCTTGCGGCGCGCGTTCTCAACCCGCTCGTCGACCGTGTGCTTGGAGATGCCGAGCTGAAGCGCGATCTCCTTGGAGGTGAGATGGCCGTAAACCAGCCGCAGGCACTCACGCTCCCGAGGCGTGAGAAGCGCTACCCCGCTGTTGCCGCCCGACTGCGTCATTTCATTCAGATAAGCCAGCTTGACCACGAGCGTCCACCCGTGAAAGTCGAGGGGCCTTGACGCCAAGTATCTGCTGCATCTTGCAAATCACCGGTCTCCCGACAAATAGGCCTGGCGGCGCTCGCCTCAAGGGTGTGCGCCGCCGCCGCCTTGACCCGCAGGGCCGGACAGGGAAGCGTTCGCCGCGATCCAGGGGCTCGGGACAGGTATAGCAATGTTGGCGCTCGAACGGACGGGAGAGCTGTTCGTGCACATGGTCACGCATGCGTCAGCGTGGCGAGGCTTCCTGGTCTACGCGGCCTTCATCGGCCTGCTCGCGCTCGCCCGCTGGCGCGGTGGGTGGGCCGAACAGCTGGCGGCCGGCGGCTCGATCTTCCAGTTCACCGTCACCTTCGCCGTGCAGTTCGCCGGCATCTACTGGCCCGGTCTCGACCGGCTGGCGGCGCACTTCGTCAACGATTTGGCGTTCCTGCTGGTCTACCTGCCGCTGGTCACCCACAGCCGCCGCATCTGGCCGCTGTGGTTCTTCGCCTTCAACCTGATGTGTCCCCTCACCTTGACGGTCTTGCTGGTGGCGAAGGTCGGGCCCGGGCCGTTTGGCGTGGCCAGCTGGGTGTGGATGGTCTGCGCCATCGCCGCGCTGGCGGCCGGAATCCTCGGCCGCGCCCTGCGGCGGCCGGAGGACGCGCAGGCCCGATGAATGTTTCCGAAGCCGTCGGCGAGGCGCTGCACCGCACCTTCCTCGCCAACTGGTATCAGTTGCCGGGCTGGCTCGCCCTGGCGGCCGCGCTGCTGGGCGCGTGGCGGTGGGGCGGCTGGGCGGAGCGGTGGATCGGCGCCTGGCTGTTGGCGGACTACGTGGTCCACAGCCTCGTCAGCGGGACGGCCCGCGCGCTTCTGGAGCAGGCGGCGCCGGTCTCCTGGAGTCTGGTGGCCGATCTGGTCTTCGCGCCGGCGTACCTGTGGGCCGTGATCCGTTCGGAAAAGGCCTGGCCGCTGTTCTTCGCCGCCTTCTGGTTCCTGATGGCGGCGAGCCGGCTGGTGCGGATGATCGTGCCGGAGGTGGGCGCGTGGGCCGGCGTCACGGCGGTGGTGATCTGGACGGTCCTGGCCCAGCTGGCCTTCACGGTCGGCGTGGCCGGCTGCGCCGTGGAGAGGCGGCGGCGAGGGCCGCAGCCGCCGCCCGGGTAGCCCGCGGAGAGCGCCTGCGGAGCGCTCAAAGGCGCCACCACGTTGTCGCCTCATGTGTTAACGCAGGTGCATGGATGATGCGTCTTCCCGCCCTTTCCTGCCCCAGGGCGCCTTGCCGGACCTGTTCGCCGGGCCGCAGCAGCTGAGCCACGACGAGCGGCGGGCGATCGCCGATGCGGTGCTGAGCTGGCTGAAGGCCGAGCATGGCGAGGACCTGGTGGCCGTGGCGCTCTACGGCTCGACGGCATCGAAGACCGATCACGCCTTCTCCGACGTGGACATGTGGGCGGTGCTGGAGGACCGGGCCGGCTCGCGGCCCGACCTGGAGTGGATTTGGGGCCCGGGCAAGCTCGAGGTCGAACGGATGACGGTGACTCAGGCGATCACCCGGGCTGCGGAGGTGAACGCCAGCTGGCCTATCGCCCAATCCCGTTTCGTGATGGCCCAGGCGATGTGGGAGGCGCCGCGCCAGACCGGCTTCGTCGACCGCCTTCGCGCCTCGGCGGCGGACCTGCCCGAGGCGGCGCGGCGGGAGGCGGTCGCCGAGTGCGTGCTCCAGATGTACGAGGCCCTCGGCAAGCTCCGCACCTGCCGCGCCGGGCCAATGGGGGACGTCACCCGCATCTGCTTCGACTTTGGCGATCCCCTGATGCGGCTGGTCGCGCTGCGCCACCGCTACGTCTTCGCCACCTCGCGCCGTCTGCTGGCCGAGGCCCTCCGCCTAGAGGGGCCCGCCGGATTTCGGCCGTTCCTCGAGCGGCTGGTGAACGGGCCCTTCCGCCCGCCCGAGCAGATGGTCGACCTCGCCGACGAGTGCTGGGCCAGCCTTCCGGCCTGGCTAGAAAAGGTCGGGCTCGACGTCTCCCTCTGCCTGCAGCCCAGCCCCGACACGAGCGGTATCGCGCCCCCCGCGGAGCCGCCGGCGGACCGAATTCAGGTAGGCGAGGGCCCGCCGCCGCTGAGGCGGCCCGCCCGCCAGGCGCCGCGGCGCCGGCGGGTGTTCGGCCGCTAGCTGAAGCCGCGTCGGCTTGCGCATCGGCGCGCACGCAGCCACAAACCGCGCCAGGCACAAGCGAGGATCCGAATGGCCGACGAATTCGACATGCCGAAGGGCGATCTGATGGCCGGCAAGCGCGGCGTCGTGATGGGCGTCGCCAATCACCAGTCAATCGCCTGGGGGATCGCCTCCCAGCTCGCGGCCCAGGGCGCCGAGATGGCCTTCCTGCACCTCCCGGGCATGGAGCGCCGGGTCCAGCCGCTGGCCGACAGCATCGGCGTGAAGCAGGTGATCGCGGCCGACGTCACTGACGACGCCTCGATGAGCGAGGCCTTCGCCGCCGTCGAGAAGGCCTTCGGGACGATCGACTTCTTCGTCCACTCGGTGGCCTTCGCCAACAAGGACGAGATCAAGGGCAGCTTCGTGGAGAACACCACCCGCGAGGGCTTCCTGCGGGCGATGGACATCTCGGTGTTCAGCTTCGTGGATTCCGCCAAGCGCTCGGCGGCGCTGATGCCGAACGGCGGCTCGATCATCTGCATGACCTACCTCGGCGCCGAGCGGGCGATCCCCAACTACAACACCATGGGCGTGGCCAAGGCGGCCCTGGAGTCGGCCACTCGCTACGCGGCGCGCGACCTTGGGCCGAAGAAGATCCGCGTGAACGCCATCTCGGCGGGAGCCATGCGCACCCTGTCGCTGGCCGGCATCTCCGGCGGCCGCTCGATGCTGGCCCAGGGCCGGTCGCTGTCGGCGATGA
>NZ_DATAGM010000193.1:0-3527 GCF_036263695.1 Phenylobacterium sp. | reverse complement strand
GAAATCCGCACGCACAAGCGCGTGCTCGACATCGTCGACCCCACCCCGCAGACCGTCGACGCTCTCATGAAGCTCGACCTGTCCGCCGGCGTGGACGTCGAGATCAAGCTCTAAGGGGACCCGTCGATGCGAACCGGCGTGATCGCCAAGAAACTGGGCATGGCGCGCTTCTTCGACGAAGCCGGCGTCCATGTGCCTGTAACCGTGCTCTCCCTCGACGGCTGCCAGGTCGTCGGCCAGCGCACCGCCGACAAGGATGGCTATGTCGCCCTCCAACTCGGGGCCGGCGTCAAGAAGGCCAAGAACACCTCCAAGGCCATGCGCGGCCACTTCGCCAAGGCGGAAGTGGAGCCGAAGCGGACCCTGGCCGAGTTCCGGGTCTCCGAGGACAACCTGATCGACGTGGGCGCGGAACTCACCGCCGACCACTTCGTGCCGGGCCAGAAGATCGACGTCACCGGCACTACGGTGGGTAAGGGCTTCGCCGGCGCGATCAAGCGCTGGAACTTCGGCGGCCTTCGCGCCACCCACGGCGTCTCGGTCTCCCACCGCTCGCACGGCTCGATCGGCCAGCGGCAGGACCCCGGCAAGGTGTTCAAGAACAAGAAGATGGCCGGCCACCTCGGCCAGGAAACCGTCACCACCCTCAACCTCACCGTCTGGCGCGTCGATCCCGAGCGCAACCTGATCCTGGTGAAGGGCGCCGTTCCCGGCACCGAGGGCTCCTACGTCAAGATCCGCGACGCCGTGAAGGCCGCCCTGCCGGCCGATGCGCCCAAGCCGGGCGCGTTCCGCAAGGCCGGCGGCGCCGCGCAACAAGCAGCCGCCGCTGAAGAGCTGGCGGTGACCGAAGCCGCCCCCGAGGCGCCCGCGGCCGGAGGCGAAGAGCAGCAATGAAACTCGACGTCATCAAACTCGACGGCGGCAAGGGCGGCTCGATCGACCTGCCGGACGACATCTTCGGCATCGAAGAGATCCGCGGCGACATCCTGCAGCGGTGCGTGACCTGGCAGCTGGCTAAGCGCCGGGCCGGCACCCACAAGATCCAGGTCCGCAACGAAGTCTCGCGGACCGGCAAGAAGATGTACCGCCAGAAGGGCACCGGCGGCGCCCGCCACGGCTCGCGCCGGGCGGCCCAGTTCGTCGGCGGCGCCAAGGCCCACGGGCCGGTCGTGCGCAGCCATGCGTTCGACCTGCCCAAGAAGGTCCGGGCGCTGGCGCTGAAGCACGCACTGTCGTCCAAGGCCAAGGCCGGCTCGCTGGTGGTGCTGGACTCCGCCACGCTGACCGAAGCCAAGACCGCCGCGCTGCGGGAAAGCTTCGGCAAGCTGGGCCTGACCAACGCCCTGGTGATCGGCGGCGCGCAGCTGGACACCAACTTCCAGCTGGCCGCCCGCAACATCCCCAACGTGGACGTCCTGCCGAGCGCCGGCCTGAACGTCTATGACGTCCTGCGCCGGCACACCCTGGTCCTGACCAAGGATGCAGTGGAAGCCATCCAGGCGCGGTTCGCTTCGAAGGAGGCCGCGTGATGGCCGAGCCCACCGCCCGCCACTACGACACCATCCTGTCCCCGGTGATCACCGAAAAGGCGACCCTGCTCTCGGAGCAGAACAAGGTCGTGTTCCGGGTCGCCGAGGACGCGTCCAAGGACGAGATCGCCGCTGCGGTCGAAGCGCTGTTCAAGGTCAACGTGACCAAGGTCAACACCCTGAATGTGAAGGGTAAGACCAAGCGCTTCCGCGGCCGGATCGGCCGTCGCTCGGACGTCAAGAAAGCCATCGTGACGCTGGCCGAAGGCCAGTCGATCGACATCACCACGGGGCTCTAGTTCGATGGCCTTGAAGACCTTCAATCCGACCTCGCCCGGCCGTCGTCAGCTGGTCCTGGTCGACAAGCGCGAGCTCCACAAGGGCAAGCCGGAGAAGTCCCTCGTCGAGGGCCTGACCAAGTCCGGCGGCCGGGGCGGCGGCGGCCGCATCGCGGTGCGATTCCGCGGCGGCGGCGCCAAGCGCCTCTACCGGGTCATCGACTTCAAGCGGCGCAAGTTCGACGTGCCCGCGACGGTCGAGCGCCTGGAGTACGACCCCAACCGCTCGGCGTTCATCGCCCTGGTGAAGTACCAGGACGGCGAGCTGGCCTACATCCTGGCCCCGCAGCGCCTGCGCGCCGGCGACCAGATCCTGGCGGCCGAGAAGACCGACGTGAAGCCGGGCAACGCCATGCCGCTGCGCTCCATGCCGATCGGCACCATCATCCACAACGTGGAGATGAAGCCGATGAAGGGCGGGCAGATCGCCCGCGCCGCCGGCGGCTATGCCCAGCTGGTCGGTCGTGACGCCGGCTACGCCCAGATCCGCCTGAATTCGGGCGAGCTGCGCATGGTGCCGGACGGCTGCATGGCCACGGTCGGCGCGGTGTCGAACCCGGACCACATGAACGAGGTCCTGGGCAAGGCCGGCCGCTCGCGCCACAAGGGCCGCCGCCCGCACGTCCGCGGCGTGGCCATGAACCCGATCGACCACCCGCACGGCGGCGGCGAAGGCCGCACCTCGGGCGGCCGTCACCCGGTCACCCCCTGGGGCAAGCCCACCAAGGGCCGCAAGACCCGCAGCAACAAGGCGACGCAGAAGTTCATCCTGCGTTCGCGCCACGCCAGGAAGTCCCGCTAATGACGCGCTCTGTCTGGAAAGGTCCGTTCGTCGACGGCTACCTGCTCAAGAAGGCCGAAACCCTTCAGGCCTCGGGCCGCAAGGACGTGATCAAGACCTGGTCGCGCCGCTCGACCATCATGCCCCAGTTCGTGGGCCTGACCTTCGGCGTTCACAACGGCCACAAGCACGTGCCGGTGCTGATCAGCGAAGACATGGTCGGCATGAAGCTCGGCGAGTTCGCCCCGACCCGGTACTTCCCCGGCCACGCGGCCGACAAGAAGGCCAAGAGGAAGTAGCCCGATGTCGAAGCCCAAGACCCAACGCCGGATCGGTCAGGCCGAAGCGATGGCCAAGGTGCGCACCCTGCGCACCAGCCCGCGCAAGCTCAACCTCGTGGCCGCCTCGATCCGCGGCCTGAAGGTGCAGCGCGCCCTGAACGAGCTGGAGTTCAGCCACAAGCGCATCGCCAAGGATGTGCGCAAGGCGCTCTACTCGGCCATCTCCAACGCCGAGAACAACCACAACCTCGACATCGACTCCCTGGTCGTGGCCGAGGCCTTCGTGGGCAAGAACCTGGTGATGAAGCGTTTCGCGGCGAGAGCCCGCGGCCGCGCGTCCCGCATCGAGAAGCCGTTCAGCGAGATCACCATCGTGGTCCGCGAGCTGGGTGAGGCCGCCTGATGGGTCAGAAAGTCAATCCGATCGGTCTGCGCCTCGGCGTCAACCGCACCTGGGACAGCCGCTGGTTCGCCGACGGCCACGACTACGGCCGGCTGCTGCACGAGGACATCAAGGTCCGCCGTGAGCTGAAGAAGCGCCTCTACCAAGCCGGCGTGTCGCGGATCATCATCGAGCGTCCGCACAAGAAGTGCC
>NZ_DATAGM010000192.1:0-15068 GCF_036263695.1 Phenylobacterium sp. | reverse complement strand
GCCCACGAGCAGGCGAGAGCCGTACCCATAGCCCCCGTCGCCTTCGGCCCGGTCTGCGCCCCAGCCTATCCGCTCTCAAAGGGTCTCCGCGGCGAATTCCTCGCGCCTGTGCTCATCGGTCATGACTTCACCTCGAGGGCCTGGGATTTGTGGCGCGACCGCGCGGGGATCACGCTCGACGGGGAGCGGCGCCTCTCCTTCCCCCACACGCATCTGGGGATCGAGGCGGCCGCCCAGGGCATGGGCGTCGCTCTGGTCGAGCGCCGCCTGATCTCGCGAGAACTTGCTGCCGGGACGCTGACGGCGCCCTTTGGCTTCACGCCGTTCGAGGACCCGCTCGCGGCTATCCCTTCGGCAGACGCCCCGCCAGAGCCTCTCGGCTTCTTCATCGACTGGTTGCGGGAGACCCTCTCCGACGCTTAGGTGCACGCATGGGCCAGGACGTGCGGAAGATCACGGGCGGTTGCCTTTGCGGCCAGCTCCGCTACCAGGCCGAGGGCGAGCCGATATTCGCAGGGCTGTGCTTCTGCGCCGACTGCCGGAAGGCTTCAGGCTCGGGCTTCATCCCGTTCATGGGCTTCTCGGCAGCCGAGGTCAGGATCGCCGGGCGCGCCAGTCAATCCCGCACGAAGGCGTTTGGCGGCGGCGAAGCGGTGCGCAACCACTGCGCCGACTGCGGAGGCCTCGTCTTCGGCGGCATTGTCGGCGTCGACGAGCAGCACACCATCTACGCCGGCTCCCTGGACGACCCTTCGGTGTTCGCCCCCAGCATGGCGATCTTCACCCGCGACCGCCCGGCCTGGGCGCTCTTGCCCCCCGGCCTGACCGCCTTCGACACAATGCCGGGTTAGCGGTTCAGCCTGGCCGCCCGATCCGCTTGATCTCCCACTCTAGCTGGACGCCGAACTTTTCCTTCACGTCCGCGCGCACGGCTTCGCCCAGCCCCTCGAGGTCGGCCGCGGTGGCCTCCCCGGTGTTGATCAGGAAGTTTGCGTGGAGGGGTGAGAACATGGCCCCGCCGTAGGGCTTGCCGCGCCAGCCGGCGGCGTCGACGAGTTTCCACGAGGAGTCGCCGGGGGGATTCTTGAAGGTGGAGCCGCCGGTCTTCTCGCGGATCGGCTGGGTCTGCTCGCGGCGGGCGGTGATCTCGTCCATGCGGGCGGTGATCGCCGCGGGGTCGTCGGGGAGGCCTTTGAACAGCGCGCCGGTGAAGATCAGGTCGCCCTTCGCGGCGCGGGCCGACTTGCGGTAGCTGAAGTCCATCTCCGCGTTGGACAGCGTCAGCCGCTCGCCGGAGCGGGTGACGGCGTAGGCCTCGACCAGCACGTCCTTGGTCTCCGAGCCGTAGCAGCCGGCGTTCATGATGCAGGCCCCGCCGATCGAGCCCGGCACGCCCCGGTAGAACTCCAGCCCCGCGATCCCCGCCTTGGCCGCCTCGCGCGCCACAATGGCGTCGGGCACCGCCGCGCCGGCGAAGATGGTGGAGTCGCCGCGCGCCTCCACCTTCGCGAACGCCCGCCCGCCCAGGCGGATCACCACGCCCTCGACCCCGCCGTCGCGGACCAGGGTGTTGGACCCGACGCCGATCGGCGTCACCGGCACGGCCGGATCGAGGCCCTTCAGGAAGGCCGCGAGGTCGTCCTCGTTTTCCGGCAGGAAGATCACGTCGGCCGGGCCGCCGACCCGGAACCAGGTGAAGGGCGCCAGCGGCTCGTCGAACAGCAGCTTGCCGCGCGCCGCGGGCAGTTGGTCCCTCCAGCTCATTCGGCGGCCGCGCCCAGCTGCTCGAGCTGGCCGGGCAGCGCGTAGGCCCAGCTGGTGATGTCACCGGCCCCCAGGCAGACCACCAGGTCGCCGCTTCGGGCCTCCTCGCGCACCACGCGGGCCAGGTCCGCGGGCCCCTCCAGCGGGATCACCCGCCGGTGCCCGTGGCGGCGCAGGCCCTCGACCAGCGCGTCGCGGCTGGCGCCTTCGATCGGCGCCTCGCCGGCCGCATAGACGTCGGCGACCACCACCACGTCAGCGTCGCTGAAGCAGTTACAGAAGTCGCCGAACAGGTCTTTCAGCCGCGAGTAGCGGTGCGGCTGGACCACGGCGATCACCCGGCCGTTGGTGACCGCCCGGGCCGCCTTCAGCACCGACGCGATCTCCACCGGGTGGTGGCCGTAGTCGTCGATCACCCGCACCCCGTCCACCAGGCCGACGCTGGTGAACCGGCGCTTGACGCCCTCGAAGCCCAGCAGCCCCCGGCGGATCGCCTCTTCACGAACGCCCAGTTCCCGCGCCACGGCGACCGCGGCGAGCGCATTCAGGACGTTGTGGAGGCCGGCCATCGGCAGGTGGAGGTCTTCCATCCGCACCGGCTCGCCGCCGCCGTGCGGGGCGATCACCGCATCGAAATGGGCCCCGTCGGCGCCCATGGAGATCTTCTCCGCGCGGACCTCCGCCTGCGGGTTGGTCCCGTAGGTCACGAGCCGACGGTTCTCCACCCGGGCGGCCATGGCGCGCACCTCCGGATGGTCGGTGCAGACCGCGGCGAAGCCGTAGAAGGGCAGGTTCTCCACGAAGTCCTGGAAGGCCTTCTTCACAGCGTCGAAGTCGCCGTAGTGATCCAGGTGCTCGGGGTCGATGTTGGTGACGATGCCGACGGTGGACTTGAGCCGCAGGAAGGTGCCGTCGCTCTCGTCGGCCTCGACGACGATCCAGTCCCCCTGTCCCACCTTGGCGTTGGTGCCGTAGGCGTTGATGATGCCGCCGTTGACCACCGTGGGGTCCAGCCCGCCCGCGTCCAGCAGGGCCGCGACCATCGAGGTGGTGGTGGTCTTGCCGTGCGTGCCGCCGACCGCGACCGAGAACTGCAGCCGCATCAGTTCGGCCAGCATCTCTGCCCGGCGGACCAGCGGGATCCGCCACTCGCGGGCGGCGAGGATCTCCGGGTTGTCCGGCTTGACCGCCGTTGAATAGACCACCGCGTAGGCGCCATCGACGTTGGCGCGGTCCTGGCCGATGAAGATCTTGGCCCCCAGGCCCGCCAGCCGCTCGGTGTTGGCGCTGGCCTTCAGGTCCGAGCCCTGCACCTGGTAGCCGGTGCGCAGCATGATCTCGGCGATCCCGCTCATGCCGATGCCGCCGATGCCCACGAAGTGCACGGGGCCGATCTCGAAGGGCATGGAGGGTCGTGTCATGCGGCCTTCCTAGCTCGCGTCCGCCCGCTCGCCTAGGTCCCGGCCCAACGGGCTCAGCGGACCCGCGCCGTCTCTTCCACCAGATCCGCCAGCTTCTCGGCCGCGTCCGGCTGGGCGACGGACTTGGCGGAGGCGGACATCCGGGCGAGGCGCTCGGGGTCCTTGAGCAGGGCGTTGAGCGCGCCGGCCATGGAGTCGACGGTCACCTCCCCCTCGAGGGCCACGGCCGCGCCGCCGGCGTCGGCGAGCAGCTTGGCGTTGTAGCGCTGGTGGTCGTCGGTGGCGATCTTCAGCGGCACCAGGATCGAGGGCCGCCCGGCCACCGCCAGCTCGCAGCAGGTGGAGGCTCCGGCCCGGCCGATCACCAGGTGGGCCGAGCCCAGCCGGCTGGCCATGTCACGGAAGAAGGGGGCGATCTCCGCCTCGATCAGCGCGTCGCGGTAGGTGCGGCGGGCGACGTCCATGGACTCCGGGCGGCTCTGTTGCTGGATGATCAGGGCCATACGGACCGGCTCGGGCAGCTTGGCGATCGCCTGCGGGACCAGCTCGGACAGCAGCCGCGCGCCCTGGCTGCCGCCTGTGATCAGCACACGCAGGCGCCCGCCCGGCTCCGGCGCCTCGTAGGGCTTGTCGTAGAGGGCGCGGATCTCGGGCCGCACCGGGTTGCCGACGACCGTGGCGCGGGCCTTGGCCTTCGGGTCGGCCTTCATCAGCGTAGGGAAGGCGCAGGCGATGCGGTCGACCTTGGGCGCGAGATAGCGGTTCACCCGACCCAGCACCGAGTTCTGCTCGTGAATGACGGTCGGCCGCTTCTGGCCCAGGCCCGCCATCAGCGCCGGCAGACTGGGATAGCCGCCGAAGCCGACGACCACCGCGGGATCGAGCTTGCGGAACGCCTTGCGGGCCTGCAGCACACCCTGCCCCACCGCCAACCCGGCCCGGGCCATGCCGATGGGATCGCTCGACTTGGCGGTGCGGGCGGACAGCGCGATGCGGTCGTCGGCCGGGAACTTGTCGGCGTAGGCCGCGCCCCGCTCATCGGTGGCCAGCACGATCCGCCAGCCGCGGGCGGCCAGCGCCTCGGCCAGCGCCTGGGCGGGGAAGAGATGGCCGCCGGTGCCCCCGGCGGCGACGACGGCCGTCTTGCCCATCGGACCTGCTTACTTACGCGAACGCGTTCTGGCCGAGACCCTCGTGACCATAGGCTCCCGGCCGGCGGCGTGTCAGCGCCAACGCCATCCCCATGGTCAGCGAGATCGCCAGCATCGACGAGCCCCCATAGGAGATGAACGGCAGGGTCATGCCCTTGGTCGGGATCATGTTGAGGTTCACGGCCACGTTGATGAAGGCCTGCTGGCCGATCAGCACGAACAGCCCCGCGGCCGCGACCTGCTCGAACGGGTCGGACAGCTTCATGGCGCGGTAGAGGCCGCGGATGACGATGAAGGCGAACAGGCCGATCAACAGCAGCGAGAAGATCAGCCCGTATTCCTCGGCCGCCACGGAATAGATGAAGTCGGTGTGCAGGTCGGGGACGTGGCGCTTCATGACGCCCTCGCCCGGCCCGCGGCCGAACAGGCCGCCCGCGGCGATCGCCTCGGCCGCGCGGTCCACCTGATGGGTGTCGGCGGCGTCCGGCGAAAGGAATTTGTCAACCCGCGCCGCCACGTGCGGCATGAAGAAGTAGGTGCTCGACAGACCACCGATGGCGATGCCGCCCATCAGCATCACCCAGGAGAGCGGCACCCCGGCCATCCAGAAGGCTGCGCCAAAAGTGACGGTGATCAGCACCGTCTGACCAAGGTCAGGCTGCATCAACAGCAGCCCCACACAGAGCCCGAACAGCCCGAAGGCGATCGAAACGCCGGGCACCCCCTGCCCCTTCTGCCCCTCGGAAAACATCCACGCGACCAGGATGATCAGCGCCGGCTTCATGAACTCCGACGGCTGAAAGGTGAAGCCGGCGACGTGGATCCACCTTGTCGCCCCCTTGGCCTCATGGCCGATGAAGGGCAGCGCGATCATCACCGCGATGGAGACCAAGTAGACGAAGAACGCGGTCCGCCGGATGCTCCTGACGTCCATCATCGAGACGAACAGCAGGACGACGGCCGCCGCGGCCGCGAATACGCTCTGGCGGATGGCGAAGTGGAACGGGTCGCCGACGTTCATGCGCGCCGCCGCCGCTGGGCTGGCCGCGAACGACAGCAGCACGCCCAGCGCCAGCAGGATGGCCACCGCGCCGAGCAGCCAGCGGTCTGTCGTCCACCACCACATCCCGACCTTTGAACGGTCGGATCGGGCAAAGGCGTGCGCCTGGTTGGCTTTCATCGGGCGACGGCTCCCGCGGGGGCGTGCATCAGGGCCTGGACCGCGGCGCGGAAAGCCTCGCCACGTTCCTCGAAGTCGGCGAACTGGTCGAAGGAGGCGCAGGCGGGCGAGAGCAGGACGATGGCCTCCTCGCCGCTAGCCGCGGCGTCGGCGTAAGCCTGGGCGACTGCTGCCTGGATGGTCCCGCTCTCCACGAGCGGCGCCTTGCCGCGCAGCGTCTGGGCGAAGGCCGGGGCGGCTTCGCCGACCAGGTAGGCCTTCTCCACCCTCGGGAAGAGGTCCTGCAGGCTGTCGATGCCGCCGGCCTTCGGCTCGCCGCCGACGATCCAGTAGAACTTGGGGTAGCTCGACATCGCCTGGCGGGCGGCGTCGGCGTTGGTGGCCTTGGAGTCGTTGACGAAGCGGACTTTGCCGATCGTCCCCACCGTCTCCATCCGGTGCGCCAGGCCCGGGAAGCTCATCAGCCCTTCGGCCGCTTCCTCGGCGGAGATGCCGAGGCCGCGGGCGGCGGCGTAGGCGGCGGCCGCGTTCTGCCAGTTGTGGCGGCCGGGGAGTGAGCGGGCGCGCAGCAGGTCGGCGACCTCGACGGCGCGCTCGCCGGTGGCGTCGTAGAGCAGGCCCTGCAGGGCGTAGACGCCCCGGCCCATGGCCTTCGACGCGCTGACCGGCACGATGGTGCGGCGGTTAGCGGCGGTGATCTCGGTGCATATCCGCTGGCCCCAGGGATCGTCGACCCCGATCACCGCGGTGTCGCCCTTGCCCTGGTTGAGCAGCACCCGGCGCTTGGCGGCCACATAGCCCTCCATGCCGCCGTGCCGTTCCAGGTGGTCGGGCGAGATGTTCAGCAGCACCGAGACGTCCGGCTTCAGGCTGGAGGTCAGGTCGAGCTGGTAGGAGCTCATCTCCAGCACGTAGACGGCGCCGCCGTGCATGTCCTCGAGCCCGAGCACGCCGAAGCCGATGTTGCCGCCCATCCGCGTGTCGCGGCCGGCGTTGGCGCAAATGTGGGCGATCAGAGCGGTGGTGGTGGACTTGCCGTTGGTGCCGGTGATGGCCACCACCTTCGGCCGCTTGTGGTCCGGCGCAGCGTTCACCGTGCGGGCGAACAGCTCCATGTCGCCGAGGATCTCGACGCCGTGGGCGCGGGCCCGCTCGACGGTCCAGTGCGGGGCCGGATGGGTCAGCGGCACGCCCGGCGACAGCATCAGCGCGGCGAATTTCGTCCAGTCGGCGGTGGTCAGGTCGACCACCGGCAGGCCCTGAGCCGCGGCGGCCTCGCGGGCGGCGGGCTTCTCATCCCACAGCGCGACCTGGGCGCCGCCGGCCTGCAGCGCCTGCGCGGCGGCCAGCCCGGTGCGGGCCAGGCCGAATACGGCGACCGTTTTGCCTTCAAAGCCGCGGACGGGGATCATGACGCGCGCCGAGCCTCCCCTACCGCAGCTTCAGGGTGGCGAGGCCAAGCATGGCCAGGATGAAGGCGATGATCCAGAAGCGGATCACCACCGTGCTCTCCGACCAGCCGAGCTTCTCGAAATGGTGGTGGATCGGGGCCATCAGGAAGACCCGCTTGCCCGTCAACTTGAACGAGGCGACCTGGATCATCACCGACAGGGTCTCAAGGACGAAGAGGCCCCCGATGATGCCCATGACGATCTCGTGCTTGGTGGACACCGCCACCGCGCCGATGCCGCCGCCCAGGGCCAGCGAGCCCGTGTCGCCCATGAAGATCTTGGCGGGCGGGGCGTTGTACCAGAGGAAGCCGAGCCCGGCGCCGATCATCGCCCCGCAGAACACCGCCACCTCGCCGACGCCGGGCACGAAGTGGACCTGCAGGTACTCGGCGAACACGAAGTTGCCGACCAGGTAGGCGATCACCCCGAAGGCGGCCGCGGCGATCATCACCGGCACGATGGCCAGGCCGTCGAGGCCGTCGGTGAAGTTCACCGCGTTGGCCGCGCCGACGATGATGAAGCCGCCGAACAGGACGTAGAACCAGCCGACGTCGAACAGCGCCTCCTTGAAGAACGGCAGGGCGATGGAGGTCGGAAGCTCCGGGCTCTCGGGCGGGCGGCCGCCGAACTGGACCACCAGCATCACGGCCACGATGGCGATCAACCACTCCAGGCCGAACCGCAGCTTGCCGGAGACGCCCTCGGTGCTCTGCTTGGTGACCTTGGCGTAGTCGTCCAGGAAGCCCAGGATGCCGAAGCTGGCGGTGACCATCACCGCCGCCCAGACATAGACGTTGGACAGGTCCGACCACAGCAGGGTCCCGACCAGCAGACCGGCCAGGATCATCACCCCGCCCATGGTCGGCGTTCCGGCCTTCTCGATGACGTGGCGCTCGATGCCTTCCTTGCGGATCGGCTGGCCCTTGCCCTGCTTGGCCTGCATCCAGCGGATAAAGCGGCTGCCCATGGCCACGACGACGAACAGCGCCGTGAAGATGGCCATGCCCGTGCGGAAGGTCAGGTACTTGAAGAGGTTGAGCAGCGGGAAGGCGTCCGCGTACTCCTGGCCGAACCGCTCGTAGAGCAGATAGAGCATCAGCCGCCCTCCCCGGGGTCGCGGCCGAGCGCCTTCAGGGCGGCTGCGACCACCCCGGCTTTCGATCCGTTCGAACCCTTGACCATCACCAGATCGCCGGGCTCTGCGGCCCGGGCGACCAGCGGCGCCAGCGTCGCCGCGTCATCGGCGTACGCGCCTCGCCGAGTCGGTGGAAGTGCGTCGAATAGGGATTTCATCAGGGGCCCGGCGCAGAACACCAGG
Source organism: Phenylobacterium sp. (assembly GCF_036263695.1). Lineage (GTDB taxonomy): Bacteria > Pseudomonadota > Alphaproteobacteria > Caulobacterales > Caulobacteraceae > Phenylobacterium. The sequence goes on along the minus strand of NZ_DATAGM010000192.1, from coordinate 6,783 downwards.
TCGATCCCCGCCTGCTCCAGAGGGGCCGCAAGCCCGGCGTGGAAGGCGGGCCCTTCGCCCCCCAGCTCCAGCATGTCGGTCAGCGCGACGATCCGCCGCCCCGAGGTCTTCCGGGCGCCCAACGTCTTGAACGCGGCGGCCATGGAGATCGGGTTGGCGTTGTAGCTCTCGTCGATGAGGGTGAAGCGTCCGCCGGCGATCTTCACCTCGGTTTCGGCCCCGCGGCCCTCCAGCGGCTCGAAGCTGCCGAGCGCGGCCAGGCTGTCGGAGAGGTCGACGTCCAGGGCCTCAAGCATCAGCAGCACGGCCATGCTGTTCAGGCCCCAGTGGAACCCGGTCTGCAGGATCGGGAAATCTAGCCCCTTACCGTGCAGCCGCGCCTGGACGAGGGCGTGGCCGGGCGCCGGCAGGAAGTCGATCAGCCGGGCGTCGCAGCCCTCGCCGGTCCCGAAGGTCACCACCCGCGCGTCGACCTTGGCAGCCTCGGCCTTCAGCAGGTCGATCCACGGGTTGTCGGCGTTCAGCACCGCCACGCCGCCGGGCTCGAGCCCGGCGAAGATCTCGGCCTTGGCGCGGGCCACGCCCGTCTCGCCGTCCGGGAAGTTCTCCACGTGCACCGGGCCCACGGTGGTGACCACCGCGGCGTGCGGGCGGACCATCTGCGACAGCGGCGTGATCTCGTCGGCGTGGTTCATGCCGATCTCGAACACCGCCCGCTGCGTGGTGCGCGGCATACGGGCCAGCGTCAGCGGCACGCCGATGTGGTTGTTGTAGCTCTTCACCGAGCTGTGGGCGGGGCCCGCCAGGGTGAGGCCGGCGCGGATCGCCTGGGTGACGCTGGTCTTGCCGACGGACCCGGTGACTGCGCCCCGGCGCGCCTGGATCGCGCGAACGCGGGCCGCTTGCCCGAGCTTTTCCAGCGCCTTGAGCGTGTCTTCGACGATCACGCCCGAGCCGTGGGTGGGCTTCGAGACCAGTACGCCGGAGGCGCCCTTGGCCAGCGCCTGGTCGACGAACTCGTGGCCGTCCCGCACCCCGCCCAGCGCGACGAACAGGTCGCCCGCCTCGATCGTGCGGGTGTCGATGGAGACGCCGGTCGCGGAAAAGCCCGCGCCCTGCGGTCGGCCGCCGGTGGCGGCGAGGATCTCGTCGGCGGTCCAGAGGGGCTCAGCCACGGTCGCCCTCCAGCGCTTCGCGGACCTCGATCACGTCGTTGAACGGATGAACCACCGAGCCGATGGTCTGGCCCTCTTCGTGTCCCTTCCCGGCGACGATGAGGACATCGCCGTCGCGAAGTTCCGCGACGGCCGCCCGGATCGCCGCACGGCGGTCCCCGATCTCGCGTGCGCCCTTCGCGCCCCCCAGGATCTCGGCGCGGATGGCGGCGGGATCCTCGCTGCGGGGATTGTCGTCGGTGACGATGGCCAGGTCCGCCAGCCGCACGGCGATCTCGCCCATGATCGGACGCTTGCCGCGGTCGCGGTCGCCGCCGGCCCCGAACACCACCAGCAAGCGCCCGCGCGCGTGCGGGCGCAGGGCGCTAAGGACCGTCTCCAGCCCGTCGGGCGTGTGGGCGTAGTCCACATAGGCCTCGCCGCCGTCCGGCCCTCGGCCGACCCGCTCCAGCCGACCGGGCGCCCCTTCGAGATACGAAAGGGCCTCCAGCACTTCGGCGACCTCCTCCCCAGTGGCGATGCAAAGGCCCGCCGCCACCAGGGCGTTGGACGCCTGATAGCCGCCGACCAGCGGCAGGCTCACGTCAAAGGTCCGCCCCCCGGCCTCAATGATCAGTTGCTGGCCTTCTGGCGTCGGCTCGCGCGCGATGAGCTTCAGCCCCTGCCCGTTCTCGCCGACCGAGAAGACCGTATGCCCCGCCTGCACCGCCGCCGCCGCGAAGGCTGGATAGGCGTCGGAGTCGGCGTTCAGCACGGCCGTGCCGCCGCGGGTCAACAGCGTCTCGAACAGGCGCAGCTTGGCGGCCAGGTAGGCCTCCATGGTGCCGTGGTAGTCGAGGTGGTCCTGGGTGAGGTTCAGGAACCCCGCGGCTGTCAGCTTCACCCCGTCCAGCCGGCGCTGGTCGATCCCGTGCGACGAGGCCTCCAGCGCCAGGTGGGTGACGCCCTTACCGACCAGTTCGGACAGCAGTTCGGCGACGTCGGCGGCGTCTGGCGTCGTCAGGCCCGCCGGCGTCAGCTGCTCGTCGGCCGTGCGCACGCCCAGCGTGCCCATGCTGGCGCCCTTCCGGCCCAGTCGGGTGAAGATCTGCCGGCAGAAGGTGGCCACCGACGTCTTGCCGTTGGTGCCGGTGACGGCGACGCAGACGTCCGGCTGGGCGCCGAAATAGGCTGCCGCCGCCAGGGCGTAGGCCCGGCGCGGGTCGGGGGTGACGATGGTCGGCGCGGACGCGTCCTCGATCTCCGCCTCGGCGATCACCGCCGCTGCGCCCTGTGCCAGCGCCTGCTTGGCGAAGGCGCGGCCGTCGACCTTCGTCCCGGGCAGGGCTGCGAACAGCCAGCCCGGCCGGACCTTGCGGCTGTCGGCCGTGACCCCGGAGATCTCCGGGTCCTGCGCCAGGTCGCGGCGCACCAACTCCGAGAGCTTCCGCGCCATCAGTCGTCGGCTCCCGCCAGCTTGGCGGCCGCCGCAGGATCCGGCTCCGCCAGTTCCGCCACCCGCTCAACGCCCAGGATCGGCCCGATGCGGTCGATGACCCGGCCGGCGGTCGGGGCGGCGGTCCAGCCGCCGGTGGCGAAGCCGAAGGTCTCCTTGGTGCCCTTGGGCTCGTCCATCATGATCAGCACGAAGTAGCGGTCGCTCTCCAGCGGCCCGTCGGACGGGAACACCGCCGCGAAGGAGGCGACGAGCTTGTCGCGCTGATAGCCGCCGCGGCCGGGCTTCTCGGCCGAGCCGGTCTTGCCGCCGACCCGTAGGCCCTCGGCGTTCGCCTTGCCGCCCGTCCCGTGCACCACGTTGGCGCGCATCAGGTCGAGCATGGCCTTCGAGGTCTCTTCCGTGACCACCCGCCGGCCCTTCGGCCGTTCGCCGGGCGCCACCGGCTTGATGGTCAGGGGCACGTAGGTGCCGCCGTTCAGCACCGCGCCCATGCCGGCCGCCACCGCCAGCGGCGTCACCGAGATGGCGTGGCCGAAGGAGGCCGAGGCCAGGGTGTTGGGGTCCCAGTTCCGGGGCGCGATCGGCTTGGCCGACTCCCGCAGCTCGATGGGGGCAGCCTCCATCAGGCCGAAGTCCTTGTAGTACTTCAGCATGGTGTCCGCTCCGGCCATCAGCGCGATGCGGCTGGTGCCGATGTTGGACGAGTGCATGAAGACATCGGCCACGGTCATGGCCCGGTTCTCGGCGTGGTAGTCGCGCACCGCCCGCCCGGCCATCTTCAGCGGCGAGGACGCGTCGATCACCGAGCCGATGTTCACGGTGCCGGAGTCCAGCCCCATGGCCACCGAGAAGACCTTCATGATCGAGCCCATCTCGTAGACCGAGGCGCCCGCCCGGTTGGTCAGGGCGTCGGGGCTGGCTCTGCCCGGCTCGTTGGGGTCGTAGGTCGGCCAGCTGGCCATGCCCAGCACCTCGCCGGTGTGGACGTTGGTGACGATGCCGACAGCGCCCTTCACCGAGTGCAGCTGGGCGGTCTTGTAGAGCTCCTCCTCCAGCGCGGCCTGCACCCGCAGGTCGATGGAGAGCGGCACTGGCGAGCCGGGCTTGGCCCCGCGCACCGCCTGGTTCAGCGCAAATTCGGCGCCCGAGAGGCCCTCGCCCCCGGTGTCGGAGAAGCCGATCAGGTGGGCGGCCGTCTGGCCCAATGGATAGATCCTGCGCTGCTCCGGCTCGAAACTCACCCCGGGCAAGCCCAGTTCGTAGATCTTGGCCTTTTCGGTCGGATTGAGCCCGCCGAACACGAAGCCGCGGCGGCCCGAACGCAGCACCCGGTCAAGCCTGGCCGGCGACATCTCCGGCAGCGCGGTCAGCAGCAGACGGCGGGTCTCCTCCACCTCCCAGACCTCGGTCGGGTCGATGTAGAGGCCGTAGTGCAGCAGGTCGGCGGCCAGCATGCGGCCGTTGCGGTCCACCAGGTCGGCGCGGGCGGCGCCCGCGGCGCGGAAGGCGGCGCCCTTGTCCAGGCCCGAGAACACCGCCGCGCGCGTCGCGCCCAGCGCCAGCGAGGCGAAGGCGAAGGCGAACAGCGCCAGCACGAAGAAGATGCGGATGCGGGTGTCGTCCTCCGCCTTGTCCGAGGCGCGGGCCCGCTCGAAGGCGCGCTCCAGGCTCCAGAAGCCGCCGGTCAGCCAGCGCCGCCGGGGCGTAGCTTCGTATCCGGGATGGACCGCGGTCACTGGCCGGCCTCCAGCGCGGGGGCGACAACCACGGCCGCAGGCGCAGGCGCGGCCGCCGCAGGGGCCTCGGCAGGCTCGGCCGCGGCCGGCGCCTTCGGCTTGGCCTTGGCGGCCTTCTCGGCGATGGCGACGAGTTCCTCGGCGGTCGCCTCATTCTGGGCCGTGGCGGGCGCCATGCCGAGGTAGGCCTGACTGAGCTGGCCGATCCGCGAGGGCTGCTCCAGGTGGCTCACCTCGGCCTCCAGCAGCCGGATGCGGCCCCGCTCGGCGGCGATCTGGCGCTCGATGCGGGCGATCTCGGTCCGCTCGCGGCCGGCCATGGTCTTGGCCAGGTAGACGCCCAGCACCAGGGCCGCCAGCAGCCCCAGGGCCACGACGTCCACCAGCTTGAAGCCGCGAACCTTGCGATCGAGCAGGCTCATGCCGCGTTCCTCCAGACGGGAGCTTGAGTGCGGACGGCGGCGCGCAGCTTCGCCGAGCGGGCCCGGGGGTTGGCCGCGACCTCGGCGTCCGACGGGGCGCGCGCGCCATTGAACAGCAGGCGGAAGCTCGGCTCCGCACCGCGCGCCGCGGGCGGGGCGTGGCGGGAGCCGGCGGGGGTCTTACCGGCGCGTTCGGCCAGGAAGCTCTTCACGATGCGGTCTTCCAGCGAGTGGAAAGTGACGACGGCGAGCCGGCCATCGGGCCCCAGCGCGCGTTCGGCCGCCGCAAGTCCCGCCTCCAACTCGGAAAGCTCCTCGTTGACCGCGATTCTGAGCGCCTGGAACGCCCGCGTCGCAGGATGCGTCTTCGCGCCGCGACGCCCGCCCAGCGCCTGCTCGATGAATTCGGCGAGTTCGACGGTGCGCGTGAAGGGCTGCTCGGCCCGGCGGCGGGCGATGGCGGCGGCGATCCGGCGCGATTTGCGCTCCTCGCCGTAGACGAACAGGATGCGGGCCAGCTCGGCCGGCTCGGCCTCGTTGACCAGCTCGGCCGCGGTCGGCCCCTCCCCGCCCATGCGCATGTCCAGCGGACCGTCGCGCATAAAGGAGAAGCCCCGCTCGGCCTCGTCGAGCTGCATGGACGAGACGCCGAGGTCCAGGGCGACGCCGTCAACGGCGCTCTCGCCCACCTCATCGACCATGCGCGAGAACGTCGCCTCGACGAGCCGGAACGCCTGCGCATCCAGTCCCTCGGCGAACCGGCGGGCCGTCGGGTCGCGATCGAAGGCGATGACGCGGGCGCCGCGCGAGAGGAAGGCGCGGGTGTAGCCGCCGGCCCCGAAGGTGCCGTCGATGATGGTCTTACCGGCGGCCGGCTCGAGCGCCTCGATCACTTCGTCGATCAGGACTGGGGCGTGGGCGCTGCTCATTGGGCCCCTCCGGCGCGGGCGGCGCGCTGTTGGGCGCGCATCTGGGCCAGGCCCTCGCGGGCCAGCTCGCGTTGAGCGGCGCGGTGGGCCTGGAAGGCCTCGCGCTGCCAGATCTGGAACCGGTCGCCGAGCCCGACGATCACCACCCAGTCGGTGAGGCCGAACATCTCGCACAGGCTCTCGGGCAGGGTGATCCGACCGGCGGTGTCGAAGGACAGCTTGGCCATGCCGCCGAGCACCGAGGTCTCCAGCGCGCTGCGCAGCGGATCGCCGAAGTCCAACTCCTCGATCACGCCCATGTAGCGGTCGAACAGCGCCTTGCCGCCGCCCTCGATGCAGTCGGCCTCGATGGAGGGAAAGCAGAACACGCCTTCGAAAGGTCCCGCAGCCAGCGCGCGGAAGTCCTGCGGCACCACCAAGCGCCGCTTGGCGTCCAATTGTTTCTCGAACGTCGAGAGAAACATCCCGCCTGCCGCCCCATCACCCGGCCGATGCGCCCGCACAGCCCCCCGGCGCGGCGCAAATCGCTAAAGCTCAGCCAACGGTGATTGGGTTAACACGGGATTGAATGGGACACAATGACTCTGGATCGCGATTCTTCGGCGAAACAAAGATGTCGCGCCCCTGTTTAGTTAACGGCCAGAAAGAATTCACAGAACATACATGGAACTTGTTAAGCATACCCGCTCTGGGCGCGGCGGCGGTTAAACTACGGGGCGGGACTGTGGCGCTGGCCCAGTCGCCGATCGGTGACTGGTGGGGCGGAGCTCACCTCTCCCAGCGCCGCACGGCAGGTAGCCCCCGTGCGGCCGCAACCAGTCACCGACTGGTGTCAGCGCGTCCCATTCGATGAAGGAAAATGGACCAGACGGCCTGTAAGCCGGGTTCTGTGCCGCCCGCCGAAGCGGACGCGGCGATCATTCCTCTGGACCGACCCTCGCGGGCCGGTTCTCGCGACCTACCCGGGCGTCTCGGGCCGGCGACGGCCCTGCCGGAGGGGTCCCCGGCGCAACGCCCCTATTCGGTCTTGCTCCTGGCGGGGCTTGCCATGCCGCCTCTGTCACCAGAGACGCGGTGCGCTCT
>NZ_DATAGM010000191.1:0-1501 GCF_036263695.1 Phenylobacterium sp. | reverse complement strand
CCGTCATTCTAGGTTCGAGTCCTAGTTCCCCAGCCACTTCCTCAGCTTAGTCCTTCACCACGCTGATCGAGCCGTTGCGCTCGATCCAGGCCGAGCGGACCTGGGCGACGTCCTCGACGCCGGAGCTGCGCAGGGCCTCCTCCAGGTCGTGATGGCCGATCCCGTGGCGGCGCAGGGCCGTCTCATCGACCTTCCCGTCGACGATCAGCTGCGCCGGCTTGCCCTTCAGCAGCGGACCGAGCGGGCGAATCAGCACCGCCAGATGGGCGAGGCCGGCGTGCAGCAGGATCAGCGTCAGGCTGCCGGCCATGGTCGGGAGCAGCGGCGCATTGCCGGTCAGGGCCCGCGACAGGTTCGAGCCGATGACGATCGAGACGATGATGTCCAGCGCATCCCACTTGCCGAAGGCGCGCTTCGAGGCCACCCGCACGAGGAACACGCCGAAGGCGAAGATCACCACGGCGCGGGCCGACATCTGAAGCCAGGTCAGCGGCTCGCCGGCGCGGCCGAGGAGGTCGGAGAGGGCGTCCATGGCGCGGCAAGCGCGGGGCGGGCGGCGAGGTTCCCCCCGCCGCTCATTCCAGCCCTCGCCGGAATGAGCCGAGTTAGTGGCCGGAGAGGTCGAGGCCCCGCGCGTCCGGCGCGCGCGAGTCCCCGCCGTTCAGCGCCTTCTGCATCCAGACGATGTCGACCCACCGGCCGAGCTTGTAGCCGAAGCTCCTGCCGACGCCGGCGTCCTGGAAGCCGAGCGACCGGTGAAGGCCGATGGAGCCGGCGTTCTGCGAGTCGCCGATCACCGCCACGACCTGGCGCATGCCGGCGGCCTCGCAGGCGGCGATGACGGCGCTCAGAACCGTCTTGCCGACCCCGCGGCCAATGGCGTCGGGGGCGACGTAGACACTGTCCTCCACGGTGTAGCGATAGGCGGCCCTGGGCCGGAACGGACCCGCGTAGGCGAAGCCCAGCACCTGCCCGGCCTCCTCGGCCACGAGGTAGGGCAGGCCGCGCTCGACCACCGCACGCCGGCGCTGCTCCATCTCCTCATGGGAAGGCGGGACCTCCTCGAAGGTGCCGAAGCCGGTCAGCACGTGGTGGCCGTAGATGGCGGCGAGGGCGGCGGCGTCGCCCTCCTGCGCGGCGCGTACGATCATGCCTTCTCCCACCCCCGCTCGACGGCCCAGATGGCGAAAGCGTAGTCGAGGGCGATCTCCTTCAGGAAGTCGAACCGGCCCGAGGCGCCGCCGTGGCCGGCCTCCATGTTGATCTTGAGCAGTATGGGCGTATCGCCTGTCGCGTACTCGCGCAGCTTGGCGACCCATTTCGCCGGCTCCCAGTAGGTGACGCGCGGATCCGACAGGCCGCCGGTCGCCAGGATCGGCGGATAGGGCTGGGCGCTCACCTGGTCGTAGGGGCTGTAGCTGGCGATCAGGTCGTAGGCGGCCGGATCGGTAATCGGATCGCCCCACTCGGGCCACTCCGGCGGGGTCAGCGGCAGGGTCGC
>NZ_DATAGM010000190.1:0-3113 GCF_036263695.1 Phenylobacterium sp. | reverse complement strand
AAGGCGCCGGAGGGGTCGGCCGGATCGTTGACGGCCACGCCGTCGATCAGCACCAGCGTCTTGTCCGCCTCGGCCCCGCGCAGGCGGACAGTGGCCAGGCCGCCGACGCCGCGGCGGAAGACCGAGACGCCGGGAAGCGTGTTCAGGACATCGGCGGCGAAGGTCGCTTGCCGCGCCTCGATCTCCTCCCGTTCGACGGCTCTGAGGCCGGTGACCAGGTCGGGCGTGGTGGCCAGGCGCGGGGCGGTGACCACCAACTCGGAGAGCGGGGTCTGGCCATAGGCGTGAGTGGAGAACGCCGCGAGCGCGGCGGCGGTGAAGAGGATGGGTCGCATGGGACCTCCGTCAGGTCCGCCCTACGCCGCCGGGCGGGCGTTTGCAGCGATGAGCGGCCGGCGGCGAACCGCGCTCAAGTCGCTGCAACGGAGGGTGTTCAGCCCTTGCCGCGCCGTGGGTCTGGTCCCGGACCTCGGACGAGCGACAAGGCGGCAGGTCTCCTGGCTTGCGGCTCGTACCGGACCCCGCCCTCGCCTTCCCGGTTTCCCAGTGGCGCCGCCCCTTTCGGGACGGACGGACGACGGCCCTGGCCGCTCACAGTTGCGGGCACAGCTGGGGAATCGGCGGCAGGCCGCCTCACCCCATTCCCTCTTGGCCCCCGATGGGGAACCGCCTCTGCGGCGCTAGATGCGCCGTTGCGCTGAAGGTGGCAAGGGCTCCCTCCCCTGCAGGGGAGGGACAACGGGACCGTTAGGACAGCGCCCGCTTGTAGAGCGCGAGCAGCTCGGCCCAGGCCTTCTCGGCGGCGGGCTCGTTGTAGACCTGCGAGCCTTTGACCGTCCAACCGTGGTCGGCGCCGGCGTAGACCTCGACCTTGGCCGGCCGCTTGGCCTCGGCGAAGGCGGCCTTGAGCTTGTCCTTCACCTCCGGCTCCTTCTTGTCGTCGTTGTCGGCGACCAGGATCAGGTATTCGGCCTGCGTCTTGGGGATCAGCAGGTGCGGGCTGGTCGCCTCGGCGGTGTGGAGGCCCCCGCCATGGAAGCTGGCGACGGCGCCGATGCGGTTCGGGACAGCCGCAGCGGTGCGGAAGGACAACGGTCCGCCCATGCAGTAGCCCTGCACGCCGACCTTGGCTTTCTTGTTGGTCTGCGGCTGGGCGTCGAGGAAGGCGACGTAGGCGACGGCGTCCTTGTCGACGTTCGGCGGCGTCAGCGTCGCCCGCAGGGGGGCGATCTTGGCCCGGTCCTCCGGATTGGCGAAGTTGAACGTCCCGTCGACGATCGGCGCCTTCTTGGCCCGGTAGAAGGGGTTCACGACAAGCACGACGTAGCCTTCGGCGGCGAGCCTGCGACCCATGTCGCGGAACACCTGGCGAAGCCCGATGATGTCCGGCCAGATCAGCACGGCCGGCCACGTCCCCTTGCCGGCGGGATGGAACAACACCGAGTCCGCCACGCCGTCCGGCGTCTTCACGGAGACGTCCTTCTCGACGACCTTTTCCTGCGCATGGACCGCGGTCGCCGCGCCGGCGGCCGCCACGCCCATGAGGCCGAAGGTCCGCCGGGACACCGACGGGTCGTGCACCAGGCCTTGATGGATCTCGTCGTCACACATCGGATGCCTCCCTCTGTTCTTTCATTCGGTCTCGGCCACCACGCGGCTGCCGCGGCGCAGGATCAGCTTGCGCCCGAGATGCTCGCTCATCGCCGCCTGGAAGATGGCCCGAGCCAGCACCGCGCTGGCCGCGCGGCCGACGATCCGCTCGGGGGCGGTGCGCGGCAGGTTCCAGAGCTCGATGGCGTAGGGCAGCCTGCCGGCGACGCCGGAGGCGGCCTCCAGCGGGATGATGCGGCCCTCGCCCTTGCTCTCGATCATTGCGCCCGGAAACCGATCAGTGCGCCTGGCCGGTCCAGCGGCTGATCACCGACGTCTTGTGGCGCAGGGTGATCGCCCGACCGGGAAACTCCCGCGTCGCCGCGAAATAGGCCGCATAGCCGATGGCTGGGCTGACGCTCACCGCCACCACGAGCTCGACGAACTCGCCCGCCGAATCCCAGACTTCGACCTTGTAGGGCAGGTCCTCGTGCTCGTGCGGGAACTCCCCGTACGGTGAAGCCGTTTTATCGTCCTGATCGGGCGGGTCGCCGGGGGGACGAAGCTGATGTACGGCTGGGGTCACGAGGCCTCCCTTTCGCGAACGCCGGATTCCATCGGCGTCAGGCGGACGACTGTCAATTCCGCCGTGCCGCGGCGACAGCGCACCATGCACGAAATTCTTGGTCCCTTCCGCAGCATTCGGCTTGCGGGCTGCGCCGTCATGGGCCTCAAGTCCGTCGGATGACCCACCTCCCGGACCCTGAACGGCGATTCCAGCTGCTGGTGGACTCGGTCAGCGAGTACGCCATCTACATGCTCGACGCAGACGGCCGCGTTGCGAGCTGGAACACCGGCGCCGCGCGCATCAAGGGCTACTCGGCCGATGAGATCATCGGCGAGCCGTTTGCACGCTTCTTCACCCTGGAGGATCGCCGGGGGGGCACGCCGGAGCGGCTGATGGAGGAGGCGCGCCTCCACGGCAGGGCGACGAGTGAAGGCTGGCGCATCCGCAAGGACGGCAGCCGCTTCTGGTCGCAGGCCGCCCTGCACGCGGTCCGGGGCGAGACCGGCGAGCTGATCGGCTACGCCAAGGTCACCCGCGACATGACAGAGCAGCGGGAGGCCCATCAGGCGCTCATCGAGAGCGAACGCCGCTTCCGGCTGCTGGTCGAGGGCGTGATCGACTACGCCATGTACATGCTCGATCCCGAGGGGATGATCACCAACTGGAACAAGGGCGGCGAGCGGATCAAGGGCTACCTAGCCAACGACGTCATCGGCCGCCACTTCAGCATGTTCCACACGCCGGAGGACCGCCGCGCCGGCCTGCCCGCCCGCTCGCTGCAGACGGCGCTGAAGGAAGGCCGCTTCGAGGCCGAGGGCTGGCGCCTGCGCAAGGACGGCAGCCGGTTCTGGGCCAGCGTGGTGATCGACGCGATCTACGACGAGGAAGGCCGCCACATCGGCTACGCCAAGATCACCCGCGACATCTCCGAGCGGAAGGCGGCGCAGGAGGCCCT
>NZ_DATAGM010000189.1:0-12010 GCF_036263695.1 Phenylobacterium sp. | reverse complement strand
GACGGCAACGGCCTCGAGCTGAGGGGCTAGTCCTCCTCGTCGAGCTCCAGCTCGTCGTCCTCGGAGAGCAGGTCGTCGAGGGCGTCGATGATGGCGTCCAGCTGCTCGGGCGAGGCTTCCACCGCCAGCGCCTCGCCGCCCTGCGCCTGGATGCTGATAAGATAACCCGCATCCGTCTCTTCGAGCCGGAACTGCTCCAGGGGTTTTGCTTGGGGCATGGTCATCCTCCGCCACGTGGAAGCTGGAAGAACGCGCATGCCGCAGCGGAGGGTCCCGCGCGGCGCTCTCAGAATTTCTCAGGGCCAGCGGCGCGGCGCGAGCCGGATCGGCCAGGGCGTGTCGATGGGGGTCCAGCCGCGCTCGCGCAGCACGTCGTTGCTCTCGACTGCGCGGCGGCCGGACCCGAGCGACCAGGTGAGGTGATAGGTGGAGCCGTCGGGCCGGTCGGTCGTGCCTTCGATGCGCACCACCAGGGCCTGCACGCCGGCGCCGTCGTCGGTGATCCCGACCACCTCGCCCGAACGCGCCTTGGGCAAGCCGCTCTTCATCAGGCTGGTCAGGCTGAGGGTGACGTGGTCGGCGACGACCTTCTGGTAGGCGGGCGGGAAGGCCCTCAGCAGCGCCTCGCGATCCTGCGGGTGCAGCGCCCAGCCGATATAGCCGCCCGCCATCTCCCGTCACCCGCCCGGCTGATCGCGGTGCGGATCCTTGCCCTGCGACTGCTGGCTGTTGCCGCGGCCGCCGCCGGCGTCCTTGGTCTGTTTGCCGCCGCGGCCGCCCCGCGCTCCGCCCGGATTGCCCTTGCCCGGGGCCCCGCCGCCGCGTCCGCTCTGAGCCATGATCGCTTCCTGCGTTGGGATCTCCGAGGCCAACCGGCCGCGCGCCGGCGCGGTTCCAGGGAGCTCTAGCCGAACAGCTCCGGCCGGCGCTGCCTGAGCGCCAGCAGCAGCACCAGCGTCTTCATGTCCTGCAGCCGGCCGCCCTCGAAGCGGGCCCACAGGTCGTCGAGCGGAAGCTCCAGCACCTCGATCAGCTCGTTCTCCTCGGCGAGACCGCCGCCCGCCCCGGTCCGGTCCGCCTCGCCGTAGGGGGCGAGGAACAGGGCGATCTTCTCGGAGGAGACGCCAGGCGTGGACCAGGCTTCCGCCACCGGCTCCAACGCGGCGAGGCGCACGCCGACCTCCTCGTCGGCCTCCCGGCGGGCGCAGGTCTCGGCCGGCTCGCCGTCTTCCAGCATGCCGGCGGGCGCCTCGATCAGCTCCGGTGGGCCGCCGGCCCAGACCACCGGTGCGCGCGGCGAGGCCACCATCAGGGCGCAGCGCCGCTCTGGGTCGTAGGGCAGCACCGCCACCGCGTGGCCGTGGTGCTCGATCTCCCGGGCGAACTCGGTCCCGTCCGCCGTGGCCAGCCTGGCCCGGATGATCTTCGACCAGCCGGAATAGAGGGTCTCTTCGCCGGTGATGCGGATGCGCATGGCGGCCTCCTTGCTGGCGAGAGGCTTGCCAGAGGCCTCAGCCCTTGTCTCTCGGCAGCTTGCGCACGAGCCGCCCGCCCTGCCAGAGCTCGGCGTTCAGGCCCTGGCGGTCGATGGCCTCGAAACGGACCTGGGCTGTCGCATCGTCGGGCTGCTCGAAGGTGTCGCCCATCTGCACACGGCCTCGGGCGTCGATCAGGTACACTCTGTACGTCGGCAACCGGCGGCCCTCCCCGCCGGCCTTGTGCCGCGCGGGGCAAATCCTGTCTGTCGCCTTGATCACTCAGGGGCGAAAAAGTCCAAAGCCGCGCCGTCTCGGAACCTGCGCCCCTCGCTTCGCGCTCCCTTAGCTGGGGTGGGGCATAGGCGAATGGAGGTTCCCTTGGCCGCGTTCGAAACCGCCGCCAAGCAAGCGGACGAGGTCCGCAACCGGTTCATCAGCCGGCTCGGAGAAGCTGAGCGCCGCCGGCTTCTGTCGGCCTCGCGCAAGGTCGAGCTGATCGCCGGCCAGATCCTGTTTCACCGCTCCGAGCCGACGGACCACATCTATTTTCCCGAGCGGGGGATCATCTCGATGGTCGCCGTCACCAGCGACGGCGGGCAGGTGGAGAGTGGCGTGGTCGGCTCCGAAGGCGCGCTCGGCCTCGTCGAGGCGATGACCTGCTCGCCGATGTTCCCGACCGCCACCGTGCAGGCGGCGGGGCAGGCCTGGATCGCCCCCGCCGAGATCTGCCGCGAGGTGTTCGCCCTCGAGCCCGGCCGCACCCTGGTGCAGGAATACGCCCAGGCCATGCTGGCCGAGGCGCGCCAGTCGATCGCCTGCCAGGCCTTCCACCGGCTGGAGCCGCGGCTCGCCCGCTGGCTTTTGGAATGCCGCGAACGCGGCGAACTGGGGGATGAGCTGCACCTGACCCAGGAGTTCCTGTCGATCATGCTTGGCGTGCAACGCACCTCGGTCACTGCCGCCCTGGCCTCCCTGGAACAGCGCGGCCTGCTGCGCACCGGCCGGGCCCGCGTGCGCCTGTTCGACGTCGAGGGCCTGGAGGCGGCCGCCTGCGAGTGCCGCGGGCTGATCCAGGCGTATCGCAAGCAGATCGGCTGTTAGGCCCCAACCATCCGCTCATGCCCGCGAAGACGGGAACCATGCGCGCTGTCCGCCCGCGCTGACCCGGCATGGGCCACGCCTGCGCGGGGATGAGCGGCGTGACTACTCGACCGCCTCCGCATCCTGCGCCTCGTCCTCCGCCGCGGGCGGGGCGTCGGCCGTGAGCGTCACTGGCTCGGCGTCTGCGTTGGGGCGCAGCTGGCCGGTGAGGATCTCGCCGGTGTAGTTCTCCACGACCAGGCTGAACGGCGTGCCGTCGGGCTTCACCAGCAGGGCGCGCTGCTCCAGGACGTGGGGCGGGACGACCAGCGGACCGTTCTTGCGCGGGCGGGCGAACAGCCCGCGCGGCGGATCGGCCATCGGCTGGAACATCAGCCGGCTCGACAGCGTGCGACGCTGGAAGCGCAGGGGCGAGACCACCGTTCCGAACGGGGTGTCCGTCGTCTCCAGCGCCTCGATCATCTCCGGCGTCAGTTGGCCCGGCCGGTACCAGTTGTCGGCCTCGGACAGGACCCTGTCGCCGCAGGCTAGCTGCACCCGCCGGTAGCGGACCTCCTCGCCCGGCGCGGCGCCCAGCGCGGCCCGGTCGTCCGGGCGCAGCGGCTTGTCGGCGCCGGTCACCGGGATGGCGCGGATCTTCGGCTCTTGCGCCAGGCCATAGTCCTCGCACCAGACGCGCAGCACCGTCGTGGCGCTGGGGTAGCTCTCCAGGTTCAGCCTCAGCGCTTCGATCCGCGCGCGGGCCTCGATGCGGCTCTGCTCGTCACCAGGCAGCACGATGGGCGCGGCGCCCGCCTGGCCGGCCCCCGCCAGCGCCAATGCCGCAAAGATCGCCCCGCGCAACACGGCCCTACTTCTCGCCCAGCGTGGCGCGCAGCATCCAGGCGTGCTTCTCGTGCGCCGTCAGCCGATCGGAAAGCAGGCTCACCGTCACCTCGTCGCCGGCCTGCTGGGCGGCGGGCAGGGCGGCCCGGGCCGTTGCGACGACTGTCTCGTGGTCCCGCTGCAGCTCGCGCACCATCTCTTCGGCGCTCTTCTCCGGGTCTCCGTCGCCGATCGACGAAAGATTGCCGAACGAACGGTAGCCCTGCGGGGCGAATTCGCCCAGCGCCCGGATGCGTTCGGCGATGTCGTCGATCGCGTTCCACATCTCGGTGTAGTGCTCCATGAACAGCTGGTGCAGCGAGGCGAAGTTCGGCCCGCGGACATTCCAGTGATAGCCGTGGGTCTTCAGATAGACCGCGTACGTGTCGGCGAGCAGCTTGGAAAGGCCCTGGGCGATGCTGCTGCGGCCCTGGGCTTCGAGGCCGGTGTTTATCCCGTCGGCCATGTCCGTCTCCTTCGAAATCCTCAAGCTTCCACCGCCGAACGGCCGCGGAGGGCCGGCGTTCCTCGGGCCTCGGCCCGCCGCCAGGCCCGCTCGTGCAGGGCGAAGGCGATGGTCTGGAAGATGGGCTCGATCATCCCGATCGCCAGCGCCGCGCGCCAGTCGCGGGTCAGCGCGAACGCCACCGCCACGGCCACGATCAGGTGCGTCAGGCTGTAGGTCAGCGTCTTCTTGGCGATTTGCATGGCTCGAACCTTGTTGCGAACGACTCGCAAAATAGGTTCAGGCGATGTTGGTTGCAAGAGTGCTGTGGAATTCTCTATGGCTTCCTACTTGCGCCGCACTTCGTAGCCTCTGGCCTCGAGCATGGCCTGGAGGCTGTCCGGGCCGCTGAGATGGCCTGCGCCCACAGCGATGAAATGGACTCCCGATCCGGCCATCAGGGAGCTTATCTGCGCCGCCCAGTTGGTGTTCCGCTCGGCGATCAGGACGTCATAGAGCTCGGGCGCTTCGGTCTTCATCCTGGCCATGTCCTGGTCGAGCGGCTTCAGGTCGCCGCGGGCCCACCGGGCGGCGATCCGGTCAACGCCCGCGGTCGTCGCCTCTCCGGAGGTCACGGTCTCCAGCAGCATCTGCTTCTCGATTTCCGGCGGCAGGTCGGCGAGGAAGCGGAAGTGCTGTTCCGAGCTCTCGAGCTCCCGGACGGGAATGTTCCGCAGAGACGCTGCGCGCTCCAGCACGGTCTCCACGCCGGCTGCTGGTGTATACCCTGTCTGCTCCAGCGCCACCTGCGAGATGAGGAAGCTGGCGAGCCACGGACGCAGCGGCTCGATGTCCGACTGAGAGATGCCCAACCCATGTACGACCGCCAGCACCTGCGCCTTTTCCTCGGCGGTGAGGCGGCTCGTGAGGCTGCCGGAGGGCTCGCGACCATAGGTGTCCAGGACGAGCTGCACGTTCTGAGCCGGGTCGTCGAGCCGGGTCTCGACCCAAAGGCTTCCACTTTCGCTGAGCGCCCGCGCGACCTTCGGCGTCATCCACTCCAACTCCGGCCGCAGCACGTGCACCGTGCCGAAGAGGTAGATCCGCGAGTCCGGATCCTCGACGAGCCAGAGGGCCGGATCCGGGCCAAATGGATTGTTGAACCCGCTCCGCGGAGCCGCCGCGACCTGCTCGGCTGGATCCGGCTTTGGCCCGTAGCCGGGCAGCACACGCACCAGCGGCGTGAGCCCGATCAGCAGCCACAGGAAGATGAGCCTGACGACCCACGTCATCAGCTTGGTCATGACGAGCGCTCCGCGCCGGCTTACGCGCCGACGCGGGCAAATTGCGGCTACACGCTTAAGATGCGGTTCAGCTAGGATCCCCGCTGATCCCCCGCGCCGGCAGGTCGGCCAGCGCCACCCCGCCGTCGACGGCGATGGTGTCGCCGACCACGTAGTCGCCGGCGCGGGAGGCCAGGTAGATGGCGGCGGCGGCCATGTCCTCATCGGTCCCGATGCGGCCGAGCGGGACGCGGCGGCCGACCTCCTCGGATTGGTCACGGGCGGCGCGGTTCATCTGCGAGGCGAACGGGCCTGGCGCGATGCAGCTCATCACGATCTTGTCGCGCACCAGCCGGGCCGCCATCCGCCGGGTCAGGTAGATCAGGCCGGCTTTGGAGGCGTGGTAGGAATAGGTCTCCATCGGGTTCAGCTTGATGCCGTCGATGGAGGCGATGTTGATCACCTTGGCAGGGCGCTCGTGGCTGGCGGCCTTGCGCAGGGCCTCGTGCAGCGCCTGAGTCAGGAAGAAGGGGCTCTTCAGGTTCAGGTCGAGGACCTTGTCCCAGCCGCTCTCCGGAAACTGGTCGAAGTCGGCGCCCCAGGCGGCGCCGGCGTTGTTGACAAGGATGTCCAGCCTCTCCTCGCGCGCCAGCAGCTGGTCACGGAGGGCGTGGCAGCCCTCCACTGTGGAGATGTCCTGCGGCAGCGAGATGCACTCGCCGAGCTTCGACAACTCCTCGGCCGTGGCGTCGCAGGCCTCCGCCTTGCGCGCCGAGATGTAGACCTTGGCGCCCGAGGCGATGAAGCCCTCGGCGATCATCCGCCCAATCCCGCGCGAGCCGCCGGTGACGAGGGCTGTGCGGCCTTTCAAAGAGAACAGGTCGGCGATGTTCATTTGGGCTCCTCCCCTTCGCGGGCGCTAAGGCTTAGCGAAGGGGAGGGCCAGCACAAGCCGTTCAGCCGTGGGCGTGTGCCTCCCGGATGCTCGGCCATGGGAGGGCTGCGATGGTCCAGCGGCCCGGGCCGAAAGCCGCCACGTGCAGCAGCCCGCCGGCGATGGCGAGGTTCTTCAGCGCGTGGATCAGCTCGTTCTCGTCCCCGAACTGGCGGTGGAAGACGAGGGCTGTCGCCAGGCAGAACCCCGCCAGGGCCAGCGAGGCCCACCGCGCGCCTAGCCCGAGCAAAATCAGAAGGCCTCCGATGGCCTCCAACAGCAGGGCCGCGACATAGGCCAGGCGAGGGTGAGGCGCCCCGTAGGTCGCGATGTAGGCTATCACGGCGTCAGGGGCTTGGAACTTCCCGTAGGCGCTCCAGAGGAAGATCGCGCTGAGCGCCGCACGCGCGGCGAGCGCAGTCGCATGGGTGATCATGGTCGTCTCCGAAGGGATCAGGCCGCAAGGCGGCGGTTGAGGTCGATCAGGTCGTCGTCCGAGAGGACCTCGCAGGCGGTGGCCTGCATCAGCTGCTCGAAGACCCCGGGCGGGGCGCCGGCCCGCACCCCGCCCATCAGCTGCGCCCGCTCGGGACGGCTGAGCGCCTCGAGCATCGCCTGGAGCAGGACCGTCAGCTCGTCCGGCGGGATGGAGGCGACGATCTCCCCCTCCACCGCGATCAGCTCCTCGTCGGTGAAGAGGCGCTGGAGGAGGGGCATGATGACCTGCTCCTCGTGAGCCATGTGCAGGAAGTCGGCGGCCATGAACCTGGCCAGGGCCAGGTAGAGCTCGCGTCCCTGGGCGGGACGTTCGGGCGCATCGGCCGTCGCGATCCGGCCCGCCAGGTGGAAGAACTCGGCGAAGGCGGCCCGGTGCTCCCCGTGCTGCGCCTCAAGCAGGATCACCGCGTCGGGCGCGCGCGCGGCGAGGAGAGGGTGGATCACCGCCTCCTCGTGCTCGAGGTGCTTGGCCCCGGTCTGCAGCAGCTCGCGGACGACATCCAGCGTTCGGGCCGCCGCCGCCTCGTCGCTGAAGTCGGTGACGCCGATCAGGGTGAGCGTACGGGCCTGCAGGAGCCGCAGGGCCTTGTGGATGGGCCTGTAGAGGTCGTGACGTTCCATCGCGCCCTCCTCAAGCCGCCGCGGTCGCCGCGGCTCGCCGCAGGCGCGCCGCCGAGGTGGCCTTGTCGATGTAGCGCTCGGTCCGGAAGTCTCCGCCCTCCACCCAGTGGCGGACGATGCGGGCGAACCGCTCGCCGTAACGCTCGCCGGTGACGAGGTCGCTGGGCGGGGTCGCCTCCTCCACCGGCACGTCGGCAAGGCTCTGGCTCATCGGGCCGAGGAAGGCGCCCAGGCGGTTGACGTCGTCGACGCCGGCCCCGCTCCAGTTGGCCCCGGGGTGGTCGCCCATGGGCACCCAGAACATGCCCATCTGGGCCGCGAACACCAGCAGCTGGATTTGGGTGTTGGTCTTGTCGCCGTTCAGCGAGGCCGAGCTGGTGAATCCGCCTGCGAACTTGTCCTTCCAGCCCTGCACCCACCAGGGCTCGAAGCAGCCCTCCATGAAGGCTTTGAACGGGGCGCTCGGCATTCCCATCAGCGTGGTGCAGCCGAAGATCACGCCGTCAGCGGCGTGGAGCGTGCGCATCATCGCCTCGTCCCGCCAGTGCATGCGCGCGTTGAGCTGTTCGGGGACGATGCGCAGAAGGTCGGCGGACACGCCTTCGACGCGCGATGCGCCGCGGTGGACCGCCTCCGCCAGCAGGCCGGTCCGCCCGCTGCCGGAGTGATAGACGATGGCGACCTTGGTCATGGTCGGTGGCTCCCTTCGAGAAGTGGAGCTGACCAACTATGTCCAGGCTGGAGCTGCGTCAGCGTTGACCTTCGCCATGCGGCGTTCGATTTTCCGAATATGGACTGGGAAGATCTCCGATATTTCCTTGCCGTGGCGAAGGCGCGGACCGCGACGGGCGCAGCTCGCGAGCTGAAATCCAGTCCCTCCACCGTGATCAAGCGCGTCGCCGACCTGGAGCGTGCGCTAGGCCAGCTGCTGTTCGACCGCTCCCGAGAGGGCTACGCCCTCACCGCTTTTGGGCAGGCCATCCTGGAGAGGGCCCAGCCGCTCGAGTCAGCCGCCCACGACATCGCCCGCTTCGCCGAAGGCGCGCCGACCGCGCCTTCGGGCCTCGTGCGAATTTCGACCACCGAGTCGCTTGCCAGCGGCTGGTTGGCCGGACGGCTCGTCCACTTCCACCGTCAACATCCCAACATATCCATCGAGATCCTGGCCGGGTCCGAGGTGGTGAGCCTCGGCCGCCGCGAGGCGGACGTCGCCCTGCGGCTGGCCCGTCCGGAGGGCGGCGAGCTGCGGGCCCGGCGCGTCGGCGAAGTCTCGTTCGCGGGGTACCGGCTGCGGGGCGGCGACGTGGATCCTGAGGGCTGGATGGTCTTCCATGAACAGCCGGCGCGCACCGCCATCGCCCGGCTTCCGGAAAGCCGGCTTGGGGGTCGGACGCCCGTGCTGCGGGCCAGCGACTTCATCACCCATCAGGAGGCGGCGCGCTCGGGCCTCGCCTGCGCGATCCTGCCCTGCTTCATGGGCGATCCGGACCCGCTGCTGGAGCGCGTCGACGGGGGCGATCCGCCGCTCAGCCTCGGCCTCTGGCTCGTCGTTCACCGCGACCTGAGGTCCTCGCCGCGGGTGCAGGCGGTGATGGACTTCCTCGCCGACCAGGCGCACGCCAGCCGCAGGCTGCTCGCCGGCCGCTAGGCGCCGCCCCTGCGGCATAATTGACTAGCGCGCCCGCGGCGAGGCGGCTAACACGCGTTTGAATTTGCGGCCGGCGCGATCGAAGGCCCGGCCGGGATAAGCCCGTGAGGACGCTCAAGATGACTGCGATCAATCCGGTGACCGATCTGACGGTGGAAGGCGATGTGGCGATCGTCACGCTGAACTCGCCGCCGGTGAACGCCCTCTCGCAGAAGGTCCGCGAGGGGCTGCACGCCGCCTTCCAGCAGGCCTGCGCCGACGGTCAGGCCAAGGCGGTGGTGCTGATCTGCGAAGGCCGCACCTTCATCGCCGGCGCCGACATCACCGAGTTCGGCGGGGCGATGGGCGGACCGTCGCTGCAGGACGTGCAGGACGCCATCGAGGGCTGCTCCAAGCCGGTGGTGGCCGCGATCCACGGCACCGCGCTCGGCGGCGGCCTGGAGGTCGCGCTGTGCTGCCACTACCGCGTCGCCGTTCCCTCGGCCCGCGTCGGCCTGCCGGAAGTAAACATCGGCCTGTTGCCTGGCGCCGGCGGCACCCAGCGGCTGCCGCGCATTGTCGGCGTCGAGAAGGCGCTGCAGATGGTCACCAGCGGCGAGCACGTGCCGGCCAAGGCGGCCCTGGAGATGGGCCTGGTCGACGAGCTGGTGGACGAAGGCAAGCTGCGCGATGGGGCGGTCGCCTACGCCAAGAAGGTGATCGCCGAGAACCGCCCGCTGCGGAAGGTCCGCGACAACAACGACAAGATCGAAGAGGCCAAGGGCAAGCCGGAAATCTTCGGGACGTTCCGCAAGGCCAACGCGCGCAAGTTCCGCGGCTTCATGGCCCCGGAGAACAACATCAAGGCGGTCGAGGCGGCGGTGAACCTGCCGTTCGACGAAGGCCTGAAGGAAGAGCGTCGGCTGTTCAACGAGCTGATGATGGGCCCGCAGTCGGCGGCCCAGCGCTACTACTTCTTCGCCGAGCGCCAGGCCCAGAAGATCCCCGACGTCGGCGACGACGTGGCCACCATCCCGATCAAGTCCGTCGGCATCATCGGCGCCGGCACCATGGGCGGCGGCATCGCGATGAACTTCGCCAACGCCGGCATCGACGTGAAGATCGTCGAGGTGAAGCCCGAGGCGCTGGAGCGGGGCCTGGGCGTGGTGCGCAAGAACTACGAGCGCACCGCCTCCCGCGGCGGCATCACCAGCCAGCAGGTCGAAGAGCGGATGGGCCGCATCAAGGGCACCCTCTGGATGGAGGACCTGGCCGACGTCGACCTCGTTATCGAGGCGGTGTTCGAGCGGATGGACATCAAGAAGGACATCTTCACCAACCTCGACCGGATCTGTAAGCCGGGCGCGATCCTGGGGACCAACACCTCGGGCCTGAACATCAACGAGATCGCCTCGGTCACCAAGCGGCCGGAGAGCGTCATCGGCCTGCACTTCTTCTCGCCGGCCAACGTGATGAAGCTGCTGGAGATCGTCCGCGCCGACCACACCTCCAAGGAGGTGATCGCCACCTCGATGAAGCTGGCCAAGCAGATCGGCAAGATCGCCGTTCTGGTCGGCGTCTGCCCGGGCTTCGTCGGCAACCGCATCCTCGGCGCGCGTCAGCGCGAGGCCCAGAAGCTGGTGATGGAAGGGGCGATGCCCTGGGACATCGACCGGGTGCTCTACGACTTTGGCTTCCCGATGGGCCCCTTCGCCATGAGCGACCTGGCCGGCCTCGACATCGGCTGGGTGAAGGAGCGCTCGAAGGGCGAGAGCATCCGCGACGTGCTCTGCGAGATGGATCGCCGCGGTCAGAAGACCGGCGCTGGCTACTATGACTACGACGAGAACCGCAACGCCAAGCCCAGCCCCGTCACCGAGAAGATCATCAACGACTTCATCGTGAAGAGCGGCCGCAACCCGCGGAAGATCTCCGACGAGGAGATCCTGGAGCGCTGCGTCTATCCGATGATCAACGAGGGCGCGAAGATCCTCGAAGAAGGCAAGGCGCTGCGCGCCTCCGACATCGACGTGGTCTGGGTCAACGGCTACGGCTGGCCGGTCTACCGCGGCGGGCCGATGTTCTACGGAGACCAGATCGGGCCGGACAAGGTGCTGGCCAAGATGAAGGAGTTCGAGGCGACCATGGGCGATGTCTTCAAGCCCGCGCCCCTGCTCGAGAAGATGGTCGCCGAAGGCACGACCTTCGCCAAGCTGCCCGCCAACCCCCGCATTCTCTGACGCCCAAGAATTTCCTACAAAACCAGGATTCCTACGACATGCGTGAAGCCGTCATCGTCTCCGCCGCCCGCACCCCGATCGGGAAGGCCTACCGCGGCGCATTCAACAACACCACGGCCCCGACCCTGGCCAGCTTCGCCATCAAGGCGGCGGTCGAGCGGGCCGGCGTCGATCCGGGCGAGATCGATGACGTGGTGATGGGCGCGGCCCTGCAGCAGGGCACCACGGGCTCCAACATCGCCCGCGTCGCCGCGCTGCGTTCGGGCCTGCCGACCACCGTCTCGGGCATGAGCCTCGACCGCCAGTGCTCGTCGGGCCTGATGGCCGTGGCCACCGCGGCCAAGTACATCATCAACGACGGCGCCCCGGTCGCCATCGGCGGCGGCATCGAGTCGATCTCGCTCGTCCAGAACGACAAGATGAACCGCTTCCGCGCCCGCGACGAGTGGCTGGCCGAGCACGTGCCGGAGCTGGCCGTGTCGATGATCGAGACCGCCGAGATCGTCGCCGACCGCTACAACGTCTCCCGCGAGGTCCAGGACGAGTATGCCCTGCAGTCCCAGCAGCGCACCGCCCAGGCGCAGTCGGAAGGCCGCTTCCACAAGGAGATCGTCGAGGTCACCACCACGATGATGGTGCAGAACAAGGAGACCGGCGAATTCTCCGAGAAGGAGATCACCATCCGCCAGGACGAGGGCAACCGGCCCCAGACGACCCTCGCCGACCTGCAGAAGCTGCAGCCGGTGTTCAAGGGCGGCCGCTATGTCCAGGAAGGCAAGTTCGTCACTGCCGGCAACGCCAGCCAGCTGTCCGACGGCGCCGCCGCCGTGGTGCTGATGGAAGCCAAGGAAGCCGAGCGCCGCGGCCTGCAGCCGCTGGGCGCCTACCGCGGCATGGCCGTGGCCGGCTGCGGCCCGGA
>NZ_DATAGM010000188.1:0-2191 GCF_036263695.1 Phenylobacterium sp. | reverse complement strand
ACCCAGCGACAGCTGCAGCACGCGGCCGACGTCGCGCAGCACGGCGCGGGCCTGCAGGGTGCCAAAGGTGATGATCTGGGCGACCTTGTCGCGGCCGTAGCGCTGCTGGACGTAGTTGATCACCTCCTCCCGCCGCTCCTGGCAGAAGTCGATGTCGAAGTCGGGCATCGAGACCCGTTCGGGGTTCAGGAAGCGCTCGAACAGTAGGCCGTACTGCAGCGGGTCGAGGTCCGTGATGGTGAGCGAGTAGGCGACCAGCGAGCCGGCCCCCGAGCCCCGCCCCGGCCCTACCGGGATGCCCTTCGCCTTGGCGTACTTGATGAAGTCCGAAACGATCAGGAAGTAGCCGGGGAAGCCCATCTGCTGGATGACCCCGATCTCGCGCTCCAGCCGCGCCCAGTACTCCGCCTCCGGGGCGGTGTTGGCCCGCCCCGCGGCCATCCGCGCCTTGAGGCCTTCGCGGGCCTGGTAGGCCAACTCCTCGGCTTCCGAGCGGCCGCCCTCGGTGGGGAAGCGCGGCAGGATGGGATCGCGCTTGGCGACCCCGAAGGCGCAGCGCCGGGCGATATCGAGGGTGTTGTCGCAGGCTTCCGGCAGATCGTGGAACAGCGCCCGCATGTCGTGGGCCGGCTTGAACCAGTGCTCGGCGGTGATCCGGCGCCGCTCGTCCTGGCCGATGAAGCTGCCGTCGGCGATGCACAGCAGGGCGTCGTGGGCGGCGTACATGGCCGCCTGCTTGAAATAGACGTCGTTGGTGGCGACCAGCGGGACGTCGTGCTCGTAGGCGAAGGCCACCAGTTCGGGCTCGGCGATGGCCTGGTTGGCCATCTCGTGCCGCTGCAGCTCGATGTAGAAGCGGTCGCCGAACACCTCGGCCATCGCGGCCAGCGCCGCCCGCCCCTCAGCCGCCTTGCCGGCCACGAACAGCGGGTCCACCGGTCCGTCCCAGCCGCCGGAGAGCAGGATCAATCCCTGCGAGTGGGCGACCACCTTCTCCCAGGTGACCGAGGGCTCGGCCGTCGGGTCGGCCTCGAGATAGGCCGCCGAGGAGAGCTCGCAGAGATTGAGGTAGCCCTGCTCGTTCTGCGCCAGCAGCACGATCGTCGGACACTTGGCCCAGCGCTCCGGGGATGCGCCGCCGATGCCGGTCACCGGCAGGGCGCAGCCGACGATCGGCTGCACGCCCGCGGCCTTGGTGGCGACGGAGAACTCAAGGGCGCCGAACAGGTTGGCCCGGTCGGTCAGGCCCACCGCCGGCATCTCGGCCTCGGCGGCCATCGGACCAATCTTGTCCGCCTTGATCGCGCCTTCCAGCAGCGAATAGGCCGAGCGCACCCGAAGATGCACAAAGCCGCCGACGTCGCCGCCCTGACCCAAGCTCGCCTCCCCCATACGCATGGCGGCGGGCCCTTCTTCAGGTCACCAGATGCGCCGCCACGCAAACCATCCAGACAAAGCCCGTCACGGAGACAAAGGCGAGTGATTCTCGGGCCAGGCGAACCATGTGCGACGTTCCTGCTGTGTGTGTTCTTGGTATGTTCTATTCCGGTTTTGTTCTCATCGTCAAGCTCGTTTCGGCCCGCTAGTTTGCGGCCAACAAGGAACACCTCCCCGATGGACCCGATCTCTCCCGAAGCCGAGCGCGCCGGCCTTCTCGCCGCGACACAGGCGCTGCTCGTGGGCCTGCTCTCCACGCTCCGTCGCAAGGAGCTGCTGACCCAGCAGGACCTGGACCAGCTGTTCGAGGCCGGCCTGATGACCTTCGAACGCGGGGAGCCCGACGAGGTGCGCACCGCGGCGCGTCTGACGCTGGAGATCCTGGCGCGGTCGCTGTCGAAATAGGCATCCACCACCCCCCGCGCGCTCCGCGGCGGAGGTAAGACGTCAGCTGAACGTATGCGGCTCGAGATGCCCGTCCCGAAGCGTCAGCACCCGGTCCATGTGTCGGGCGAGCTCGAGGTTGTGGGTGGCGACCAGGGCGGCGATGCCCTGGCGGCGGGCCAGGTCGTAGAGGTTGTCGAAAACCGAGGTCGACGTGGTCGGGTCGAGGTTGCCGGTGGGCTCGTCGGCCAGCAACAGGCGCGGCGCGTTGGCCAGCGCCCGAGCGACAGCGACCCGCTGCTGCTCGCCGCCTGACAGCTGCGGCGGCTGGTGGGTCAGCCGCTCGCCGAGGCCGAGCTCCGACAGCAGC
>NZ_DATAGM010000187.1:0-15831 GCF_036263695.1 Phenylobacterium sp. | reverse complement strand
TTCGTCAGGGCTCGCGCCGCGGCGGACGATCCCGGCCTCGTCGACCTCAGCATGAACCTGCCGCCGCCGGCGGATGGGATCTCGCTGGCGGCGCTGCTGCGTGACACAACCGCGGCGGTGCTCCAGCGAACCGATCCGGCCACGCTGATGGCCTATCATCCAGGCGCCGGGACGGTCAGCCAGCAAACCGCCGCCGCCCGCTGGCTAGCGCCCGCGCTCGGTGACGTTTCTCCAGATCGCGTGCTGTTGAGCGCCGGCGCCCAAACGGCCCTGGCGGCGACGCTCTCGGCTATCTGCACCCCAGGTGACGTGCTGGCCGTAGAGCCGCTCACCTATCCCGGGTTGAAGGCGCTCGCGGCACAGCTTGGTCTGCAACTCGCGGCCTGCCCAGCGGACGACGAGGGGCTCCGGCCAGAGGCGCTCGAGCGCCTCGTTCGGGGGACACGCGCGCGCGCGCTTTACGTCATCCCGACCATGCAGAACCCGACGGCTGTGACCCTGGGCCCGGCCCGGCGGCGCGAGATCGCAAGGATTGCTGAGGCCAGCGACCTCTGGATCATCGAGGACGATCCCTACAGCCGCCTATCGGATCGGCCGCTTCCGGCGATCGCGAGCCTGGCTCCCGAGCGGACGATCCACATCGCGACGCTGTCGAAGTGCCTGTCGCCGGGCCTTCGGACGGCCTTCGTCGCGTGCCCGGGCGGCCTTGTGCGCCGGCTGGAGGATAGCCTGCGGGCCCTCTCGCTGATGCCGTCCCCGCTGATGAGTGCGGTGGTGACCGCCTGGATCCGGGAGGGAACGGCCGAGGCGCTGCTGGCCGGCGTACGGCGCGAGGCGAGGGCGCGCCGACAGCTCGCCGCGGAGATCCTGCCCGCGGCCGTCGGGTCTTCCGATAACATCCACGTCTGGATGCCGCTCTCCAAGGGCTGGAGCCCCGAGCGGCTGGGACAGGCGGCGCATGCGCGCGGGCTCTCCCTGGTCGGCGCCGATACCTTCGCGGCGGGCGCCGACTTCGACAACGGCGTTCGGATATCGCTCGGCGCGACCGCCAAGCGGGCGGCGTTGGCGGACGCCCTCAAGGCGGTCGCGCAGGTGACGGGGGGCGATCCGCTCCGGCCACGGCTGGTCGTCTGACCCCAAACCATCGACTTCAATGCGAAACAAGGCAATCTGCGGCCAGATATCGAGGGGCGTTGCTCATGCGTAGAACCATCGCGATCGGCCTGGCCCTGGCCCTGGCGCTCGCGGGCGCCGCGCCGCAGGCCCTGGCGCAGGCCGCCGCGCCTGCCGCCGCTCAGGCCACCAGCGAGAGCCGCGCGTTCACCGCCTGGCTCGACCAGCAGTACGAGCAGGAACTGCAGATGGACCCTGAAGGGCTCACCATGCAGGGCCGCAAGGACCAGTACGACAAGCTGACCGACCGCAGCGAGGCCCAGGGCGACGCGCTGCTCGCCTGGCGGCGCGCGAGCGTGGCGGAGATGAAGCGCCGGTTCGATCCGGCGAAACTGGACGAGGAGGGGCGGACCAGCTTCGAGGTCTGGGCGCTGGAGCTGCAGCGGGCCGAGACCTCCAACCGGTGGCGCCGCCACCGCTACATCTTCGCCCGCGGCGGGGCGCACACCGGCCTGCCCAACTTCCTGATCAACTTCCACCGCGTGGACGAGCCGGCCGACATGGCCGCCTACATCGCCCGCGTCCGCCAGATGGACGACGCGCTCGACCAGTTGCTGGTGCGCGCGAAGGCGGCGGCGGACGGCGGGGTGCGGATGCCGCAGTTCGCCTACGATCGCTCCATCGACGAGGTGGGCCGGGTGACCGGCGGCGCGCCGTTCGCGGCGGGCGCGGACTCCGCCCTGCTGGCGGACGGCAAGGCCAAGATCGCGGCCCTGCAGAAGGCCGGCAAGATCGACCAGCGCCAGGCCGACGCGTTCACCCGCGAGCTCACCGAGGCGATGACCGCCGAAATGAAGCCCGGCTACGACCGGCTGCTCGCCTGGCTGAAGGCCGACCGGGAGAACACCGCCCCCGAGGCCAAGGGCGCCCACGCGCTGCCGAACGGCCGCGACTACTACGATGCGGCGCTGTTCCTGCAGACGACCACCGACATGACCGCCGACCAGATCCACGAGCTGGGACTTTCGGAGGTCGCCCGCCTGCGGGCCGAGATGGAGGCGGTGAAGGCCAAGACCGGCTTCAAGGGATCGCTGGAGGATTTCTTCGTCTTCATGCGCACCGACAGGCGCTTCTACCTGCCCAACACCGACGAGGGGCGGGCGCAGTACATCGCCATGGCCGACGCCTACCTCGCCGGTATGAAGAAGAAGCTGCCGGAGTACTTCGGCATCCTGCCCAAGGCTGACCTGGTGGTGAAGCGGGTGGAGCCGTTCCGCGAAGAGCCGGGCGGCGCCCAGCACTATTTCGCCGGCACGCCCGACGGCTCACGGCCGGGTGTCTTCTACGCCCACCTGTCGGACATGAGCGCCATGCCGACCTACCAGCTGGAGAACATCGCCTACCACGAGGGCCTGCCGGGCCATCACATGCAGATCTCGATCGCCCAGGAGCTCACAGGCCTGCCGAAGTTCCGCACCCAGTACGACTACACCGCCTATTCGGAAGGCTGGGGTCTCTACTCGGAGAAGCTGGCCAAGGAGATGGGCTTCGAGACCGACCCCTACAACGACTTCGGCCGGCTCTCCGGCGAGATCTGGCGGGCCATCCGGCTGGTGGTCGACACAGGCATGCACGCCAAGGGCTGGAGCCAGGAGCAGGCCGTCGCCTACTTCAAGGCCAACTCGGCCCAACCGGAGGCGGCGATCCGCTCGGAGATCCAGCGTTACCTGGTCAATCCCGGCCAGGCGACCAGCTACAAGGTCGGCATGATCCGCATCCAGGCGATGCGGGAAGAAGCCAAGACGGCGCTCGGCGACAAGTTCGACATCCGCGCCTTCCACGACGTGGTGCTGGGCGGCGGCGCGCTACCGCTGCCGGTGCTGGAGGCGCGCGTGCGGCGCTGGGTGGAGCGCACCAAGGCGAACTGACCGGATCGCGCCGAAGTGGTTGATCCTGCGCCCTGCACGATGAATGATACCGGTGTCATTCTCAACCCGCGGAGACCCCGATGCCGCTCAAGCCCTGGCTGATCTTCGCCGCCGTCCTCTCGAGCGGTCCCGCTTTCGCCGACGCCGTGCCGCCGGCGGAGGTCGCCGCCGCCGTCGCCAAAGCCGCGCCGCAGATGAAGATCACAGGCGCCGAGCTGAAGGAGCGGGACGGCCGCCGCTACTACGACGTCGAGGGCGAGCTGCCGGGCGGCGGGGAGATCGAGCTCGACCTCCTGCAGACGCCGGCCGGCTGGGAGGTGGTGGAGGTCCAGCGGGACATCGGCTGGGCCGCCGCGCCGCAGGCGGTGCGCACCGCCGCCGCCGGGTCCTGGCGCGGCCCCGATCCGGCGCGGGTGATCGAGAGCCGCCAGACCGACGGAGCGGTGATCTACGAACTTTTCGCGCCGGGCCGGCCGCAGACCCCGGCGCTGGAGGTGATGCTGAAGCACGGCGCCGCCAAGGTGCTGGCGGAGGTCTGGCCGCACTGAACGGCCGCGCTGCGTCTCATTCCGAACACCGCCGCGATCAATGCTAAGTTCCGGAGTTCGGGAGCCTTTTCGATGCCCAGGGTGTTGCCGGTGTTCGCTGGCGGGAGCGTTCTCGCCGTGGCGGCTTACTTCGTCTCGTCGCAGCTGCTGGCGGGCGCGACAGTGCTCGTCATCGCCGCGATTGTGGTCGTCTGCTTCGGCGTCGGGGCATTCACGACCAACCTCATTCTGGACTGGCTGGGCCGATAGAGCTTAGGCTCGCGTCCATGTGCACCGCCGAGCGCTTCAGGGGCTGAGCCCCCGACCCGCCGGGCCTTCGGGCCCGCCCCTGGCGAGCCGCGTCCGCCGCGGCCGCGCGCGCACTCACGGACACATCCCATGACCCATCCGGACGCCTTCGCGCCCACCCCGTACGCCGAGCTCAACGGCGTCCTCGCCCACCTGCTGGCGGGCGCCCAGGCGGCGCTGAAGGACAACTTCGTCGGCGCCTACCTGCAGGGCTCCTTCGCCGTCGGCGACTTCACCCCCTGGAGCGACTGCGACTTCATCGTGGTGACCCACCAGGACCTCTCGCCCGACCAGTTGGCCGCCCTGCAGGCCCTTCACGAGGAGATCCACACCCTGCCGGCGCCCTACTGGCGGACAGGGCTGGAAGGCTCCTACGCTCCCAAGGCGATCCTGCGCCGCTATTCGACGACGCCGCGCGATCCGCCGGGCGAGCCTCGGGCCGACGACTGGGGCGATCCGGGAATGAGCGGCGCCCCAGCGAAAGCCTACCCGTTTTGGTACCTCGACCATGGCTCCAAGACCCTGGTCCGCTCGGAGCACGACAACAGCCAGGTGGTCCGCTGGTGCCTGCGGGAGAAGGGCGTGGCGCTGGCCGGGCCCGACCCGAAGACGCTGGTGGACCCTGTGCCGCCGGAGGCGCTGAAGGCGGAGGTGCGCGCCACCATGGACCTGTGCGTCGCCGTGGGCCTGGAGCCGATGGACATGGTCGCCTGGCAGGCCTTCTGGGTCGGCCTGTTCTGCCGGATCCTGCACACCCTGGAGACCGGCGAGGTCACCTCCAAGAAGGCGGCGATGACCTGGGCCGAGGGCGCGCTGGACCCGGCCTGGCGCGGCCTGATCTCCAGGGCCAAGGCGCTGAAGAAGGGCGACGCCAGCTCGGCCGAGCCGTCCGACCCGGCCGAGGTGGCGGCGACAAGGGCCTTCGTCCGCTACGCGATCGGGTTCGCCGACGCGAGGGCGCGAGGCCGTTGATCTTGCGAAGCTTCTTCCTAGATCAACAGCTGCCGTCGGGCGCCGCTCTCGGGCCCGGCGGCGGCCCCCGCGAGGGGCCGGTTCGTACCATGTTGCTTTACGGAGGATGTGGTCATGACGCGGTTCAAAAGCTGGATGCGGGACATGGGCGCGCGCTGGATGGCGTCGGCCCGACGCGTCGGCGAGACGGCGCGCCGCTGGGCGCCCCGCAGCCGCGGCGGCTCCGCCGCCTGAGGCGCTCCCGCTCCACCGGGCCGGACGCCGACCGGGCCGGCCCGGCTTCTTCCCCCATGTTGCTTCCATCGAGGATGTGGAGATGAGGAAGATCCGCAATCCGCCGCCTCGGCATCACGCCGAGGCGCTGGCGATGGTGGCCGCTCCGGCCTTCGGCGCCTTCGCCTACGCGCTCCTGACGATCGCCGCCGCTGTCGCCGCAGGCTAGGCGGCGCTGGACGGCCTGCCCCGGGGCGGCGTAAGCGGCGCTCTCACGCGCGGAGAATCCATGGCTGAAAGGGCGCCCGCCCCGACCGGGGCTTCCGGGCTGAGCCGGCTGCTCGACAAGCCCTATGCGCTGCTGGTGCTGACGACCCTCGCCTGGGGCGGCAATGCGGTGGCGAGCCGGCTGGCGGTGGGCGAGATCGCGCCGATGGCGCTGACCGCCGGGCGCTGGGGCCTGGTGCTGGCCGTCCTTGGGCTGTTCGCCCGCCGGCAGGTGGGGACCGGGCTTGCGCAGCTGCGCACCCAGTGGCGCGCGGCCCTGATCATGGGCGCCACCGGCTTCACCGCCTTCAACGCGCTCTTCTACCTGGCCGCACACCACACCAGCGCGGTGAACATCTCGATCATCCAGGGGTCGATTCCCGTGCTGGTGATGCTCGGCGCGCTGGTCCTGCACCGCACGCCGGTCCGGCCGGGACAGGCGGTCGGCATGGCCATGACCCTGGTCGGCGTCGCCCTGGTGGCCAGCCATGGCGACCTGGCCAGTCTCGCAAGGTTGAAGCTCAACATCGGCGACCTCTTCATGCTGATCGCCTGCGCCCTCTACGCCGGCTACACCCTGGCGCTGCGCGGGCGGACCGGGATCGGCGGCCTCGGCTTCTTCGCTGGGCTGGCCTGCGCCGCCTTCGCCACCTCGCTGCCGCTGCTGGCGGCGGAGATCGCAGCGGGCCAGGGGGGCTGGCCGACCCCGCAGGGCTGGGTCGTGCTGGCCTACGTCGCGCTGGCGCCGTCCTTCGTGGCGCAGGTCTTCTACATGCGGGCGGTCGAGCTGATCGGGCCCGGCCGGGCGGGCCTGTTCATCAATCTGGTGCCGATCTTCGGCGCCCTGCTGGCGGTGCTGATCCTCTCCGAACCCTTCGGCCTGCACCATGCCGCGGCCCTGGTGCTCGTCCTGACCGGGATCCTGGTCGCCGAACGCAGCGCGCGAAGTTCCTGACCTGGCCGGTGTCGGGATCGACGCCGCCCGTTCGTCCTCGGGTCGAAGCGCTCCTCCTCGGGGCGCAGGATGGCCGCCCGGCCGAGACCTACGGAGAGACGACGATGATGAAGGTGACCCAGCACCTCTGGTTCGAGAAGGACATGGAGGAGGCGCTGCGCTTCTACACCGGCCTGGTGAGCGGCTCGGCGATCGAGTCCATCACCACCATTCCGTCCGAAACCCCCAGCGGGCCGGCCGGCAGCGTGAAGATCGCCTCCTTCACCCTGGGGGACCAGCGCTACATGGCCATCGAGGCCGGGCCGCTCGACCCCTTCAACCACAGCTTCTCGGTGATGGTCGAATGCGACGACCAGGCTGAGATCGACCGCCTGTGGTCGGCCTTCCTGGACGGCGGCACGCCCGAGCAGTGCGGCTGGATCCGCGACCGCTGGGGTCTGTGCTGGCAGATCGCGCCCAAGCGGCTCGGCGAGCTGATGAGCGATCCGGACCCGGCCGTCGCCAAGCGCGTCACCGATCAGATGCTCAAGATGGTCAAGCTCGACATCGCTCCGCTGGAGGCGGCGGCGAGGGGGTGATCGGCGCGGGTGACAGGCAGGGGCCGTGCGGCCCCCACCAGTCAGCGGAGGCGGTCGGTGACCGGTTGGGGCGTAGCCTTCACCTGTCACCCCGCTCTCGCCCGCGGCATCTCGGAGATTGCATCGAAATCGCCGTTGTGGTCCTCACCGCACCCGGCCGTGCACGTACACGGTCCCGTGAGGATGGACCTTGGTGGCATCGAGGAAAGGCAGTCTGACGCTGCGCCGGCGCGACCTGCTGGTCGGTCTGGCCGCCCTGTCCGCGCTGCCGCGAGCGGCCGCCGCCCGCCCGTCCCGCACCGCCGAGGCCGTGCGCCGCAAGGCCCAGGCCCTGGCGCGCCGGCCCTACGCGCCGCCGACCGCGCCGCTGCCGCCGGAGTTGGCGGGCCTCGACTACGACGGCTACCGCGAGCTGCGCTTCCGGCCGGAGAGGGCCGTCTGGCGCGAGCTCGGCCTGCCGTTCCAGCTGCAGATGTTCCCACGCGGCGGCCTGCATACCCAGCCCGTCGAGATCTACGAGGTGGTGGATGGCGACTTCCGCCCCATCGCCTACAGCGCCGACCTGTTCACCTCGAAGAAGCTGGATGCGACGGTGCTGGCGCCCGATGCTGGCTTCGCCGGCTTCCGCATCCATGCGCCGCTGAACGATCCGGCCTGGTACGACGAGTTCGCGGTCTTTCTGGGCGCCAGCTACTTTCGGGCCGCGCCGCGCGGCGGCGTCTACGGCCTCTCCGCCCGGGCGATCGAGGTGGGTTCGGGCGAGCCAGCCGAGGAGTTCCCCGCCTTCCGCGCCTTCTTCGTCGAGCGGCCTCTGCCGGGCGCCACCAGCCTGACCGTCCACGCCCTGCTGGACGGGCCGAGCCTCTCCGGGGCCTACCACTTCACCATCGCGCCGGGCGAGCCGACGGTGTTCGACGTGGCCGCCACCCTCTACCCGCGCGCGCCGCTGAGCCGGGCGGGGATCGCCCCGCTCACCAGCATGTATCTCTACGGCCCCGGCGGGGCGCACGCCTTCGACGACTTCCGTCCCCAGGTTCACGATTCCGACGGCCTGCTGCTGGCCAGGGCCCAGGGCGGCCGCGAGTGGCGGGCGCTGGCCAACCCGCCGGTGGTCCAGATCAGCCGCTTTGACGAGCCCACGGCCGGCGGCTTCGGCCTCACCCAGCGCCAGCGCAGCTTCGAGGCCTACCAGGACCTGGAGGCCCACTATCACCGCCGCCCCTGCGCCTGGGTGGAGCCGCAGGGCGACTGGGGCGCCGGCGCCGTCCAACTGGTGGAGCTGCCGGCCCGCGGCGAGGGCGAGGACAACATCGTCGCCTCCTGGCGTCCCGGCGCGCCGCTGCCGGCCCGCGAGCCGTTCGCCTTCGCCTACCGGCTGCACTGGTCGGCTGCCCCGGCCGCGGCCAAGCCTCTGGTCCCGGTCGCCGCCTGGCGCGGCGGCCGTGGCGACGAGGCGCCCTGGCGGCGGTTCATCGTCGACTTCGGGCCGGTGGAGGGCGCGTCGCTCTCGGACCTGACGGCGGACGTAGCGGCCAGCGCCGGCGCGGTGCGCCACGTGACGCTGCAGCCCAACCCCAACCGGGCCGGCGCGCGAGTGACCTTCGAGTACGACCCGCAGGCGGCCAGCGTCAGCGAGCTTCGGGCGCGGCTCGTCAGGACCGGCGAATCGATCTCCGAATCCTGGGTCCGGCGGTGGCCGGCATGAGGCGGAACTTGCTTCATCGGCGGTCAGTCAGCGCTCTGGCGGCGGCTCTGCGGCCATGCGGCTTGCACCTGGTGCGCGCCTGGGCTCGCACTGCGGGCGAACGCCCATGAACCGAACTCCGCAGACCCCCGCGCCCTCCGGCGACTTCGCCGGCTGGTCCGGCGCCCGGCGCGCTGATCTCGACTGGCTGCGCATCGGCGCCTTCGGCCTGTTGATCCTGTTCCACGTCGGCCTCGTGTATGCGCCCTACGACTGGCACATCCAGAGCACCCACCGGTTCGGCTGGATGGAGGGGGCGCTGCTGCTCTCCAGCCCCTGGCGGCTGACCCTGCTGTTCCTGGTCTCCGGGGCGGCGCTGCGGTTCATGACCCGGCGGCGGACGGCCGGGGAGGTGGCCTCCGCCCGCATGGAGCGGCTGTTGCCGCCGCTGATCTTCGGGACCCTGGTGCTGATTCCGCCGCAGTCCTTCATCGAGGCGACCGACAAGGGATTCTGGTCGGGCGACCTCGCCCACTGGTGGCTGCAGGAGTTCAGCCCGGCGGGCCTGAGCGACGGCGTGCCGGTGAACCACCTCTGGTTCCTCGTTTACCTGACCGCCTACACCCTGGCCGTCGTACCTCTGATGGCGCGGCCGCAGCTTTCGGCCAGGCTGGGCGACGCCCTGGAGACGTCGCTGCGCGGCTGGGGCGTCCTCTTGGTCCCGATCGTCTACCTCGTCGTCGTGCGGCTGCTGATCTACCCGTGGATCGGGGTCACCAACCGGCTGACCTGGGACTGGTACAACCACGCCCAGTCCTTCGGCGCCTTCCTGTTCGGCTACCTGCTGGTCGGCCGGCAGAGCGTCTGGGATAGCCTTGAGCGGCTGCGCGGGACCAGCCTCGCCCTGGCCGCCGGCGCGCTGGGCGTGATGGTCGCCCAGGCTATGCATCCGGGCGGCGGCGCCTTCTGGGGCGTGCCGCAGAACATCGCCTACGGGTTCGCCCAGTGGCTGGTGATCGCCGCGGTGCTGGGGTTTGCGAGCCGACATCTGCGGAACGCCAACACGCCGCTGCTCACCTATCTGACCAACGCGGTCTTTCCCATGTACCTCGCCCACCAGACGATCTTGGTGGTTGCGGTGTGGCTGCTGAAGCCGGCCCTCTTGCCTGCCGGGCTGGAGGCGCTGATCCTGGTGGCCGTCACCTTGGGCGGCAGCCTGCTGGTCTACGAAGTCGTGCGCCGGATCCCGTTCATCCGTCCGATCTGGGGGCTGAAGCCCTCCGACGCGGCGCCGTCGATGCGGTTCGCCCGCCGGCGCGCGCTGCTGCGCTTCGGGATCGCTGCGCCGCTCCTGGCGGCCGCCTTCACGGTCATGGCCGTGCTGGCCTACCCCGACTTCAACCATTCCCGGCAGTATCTCAGCGAGCTCGGCGGGCCGACCGCCGCCAATCCGCTGATCTTCAACACCGGCGTGCTGGCCGCCGCCGTCCTTGCCGGGCTGGCGGGCCTGGGCCTCGGCCTCTCGGTCCTGGCGCTGACGGGCGCGCGGATCCTCGGCGGGCTGATCGCGGTGGTGTTCGTGCTCGCCGGATTCGGCCTGGGGGCCGCGGCGCTCTATCCCTGGCCCGACCCGCGGCACCTGGCGATCAACCTGGCGCTCGGCATTCAGCTCGCCCCGCTGCTGCTTTTGTGGGCGCTGTGGGGCCGGCGGGACCTCAAGAGGCTCAAGCAGTTCCTCGCCGCGGTCTTCGTGGTGATGGCCGCCCTCACGGTCGTCACCAAGCACCTGGTGTTCCCGGGCCTGGTCAACGACGCCAACGTCGGCTGGTGGGAGCGGGCCTACGCGGTCGTCCTCGTCGGCTGGGTCGGGGTTGCGGCGTTTTTGCTCGAGCGGCGGCTGAGGGCGGAGGCGCCGAATGCGCCGATCGCCCAAGCTTCCGCCACAATCGGCTGATTAGCGATTAAATCACGGTTTCGTGTTTGAACCCGGTGGGGTAAAGCGGATGCTGCGTTGCAGCACGGGTTTGGCGATTCCGGCGCTGATTGGTCCGAAGGCGAACATGAGCATCCTGGCGACGAAAATCGCACCTGCGTCTTACTGGAGCGAGACGCCCGAATTGCCTGAGGAGGCGCCCCTGGCCATGCCGCGTCAGCGGCTGGACGGGGAGGGGCCCGACCTCGCGCCCGCCCCGTCCACCTCGCCCCCGGGGATCGTCGGCCGCCGCCTCACGCTGCTGGCGGCCACACTGGCGCTCACGGGCCTGATGGCCTGGGGTCCCTGGCTCCTCTACGCCCGCGAGGGCTTCCAGCCGCTGGAAGTCGTCGGCTTTTCGCTCTTCCTCGTGCTGGCCGCGTGCATCTGCACCTGGTTCTGCAGCGCCTCGGCGGGCCTGTGGGTGCTGGTGACCGGCCGCGAGCAGCAGGACCTGGCGTTCTCCGCCCGGCCGGCCGCGCCGAGGACCCGCACGGCGCTGCTGATGCCGCTCTACAACGAGGACGCCGCGGCCGCCTTTGGCCGGTTGCAGGCCCTGGATGCGGCGCTGGGCCGGCTGGGCGTCGCCGACGCCTTCGACATTTTCGTGCTCAGCGACACCCGCTCCGAAGAGATCGCAGCCGCCGAGCGGGCCGCCTACTGGGATTTCTCGGCGCAGGCCAACACCCGCGTCTACCTGCGCCGGCGGGCCACCAACGTGGAGCGCAAGGCCGGCAACGTGGGCGACTGGGTCCGCCGGTTCGGCGGGGCCTACGACTTCATGATCGTGCTCGACGCCGACTCCAGCATGGCCGGCGAGACCGTCCTGCGCCTCGTCGACGCCATGGAGCGCCACCCGGACGTGGGCCTGATCCAGACCACGCCGACCATCGTCGGCGCCCGCACCCTGTTCGCCTGGGGCTGCCAGTTCGGCGTGCAGATGTACGGCCGCGTGGCCGCCGCGGGCCTGGCCTGGTGGACGGGCGCCGAGTCCAGCTACTGGGGCCACAACGCCATAGTGCGGGTGAAGGCCTTCGCGGCGGCGGCCGGCCTGCCGATCCTGCCCGGCGAGCGGCCGTTCGGCGGTCACATCCTCAGTCACGACGTGGTCGAGGCCGCGCTGCTGCGCCGGGCCGGCTGGGGCGTGCACCTGACCGCCGCCCTCGACGGCAGCTGCGAGCAGACCCCGCCGAACATCATCGAGTTCATGCGCCGCGATAACCGCTGGTGCCAGGGCAACCTGCAGCACCTGCGCCTCTTGAAGGCCCGCGGCCTGCACCCGATCAGCCGCCTGCAGCTGGTGCTGGGCTGCCTGGCCTATCTCTGCTCGCCGTTGTGGCTGGCGGCCCTGACGCTGGGCCTCGCCAGCCAACTCGGCAACCCCGTGGACTGGGCCTCCTTCTTCTACTTCCTCGACCCACGCTTCTCGCCCTTCATGCTCACCAGCCTGCTGTCGGTGGTGCTGCTGATGGGACCCAAGCTGATGGGGGCGGCCCTGGTGCTCAGCCGGCCGCACGAGCGGCGCGCATTCGGCGGCGGCGCGGCGGTGATCAAAAGCCTGGGCGCCGAGATCCTGCTGTCGGCCGCCTTGGCTCCTGTGCTGATGGTCGCCAACACCCGCTCGGTGCTGCAGACCCTGCGCGGCCGCGATGTCGGCTGGGGTGTCCAGCGCCGCGATGGCGCAGGCCTGGACTGGAGCGAGGCCCTTCAGGCCACCCGCTGGCACGCCATCGTCGGCGCCGGCTTCGTGGCCGGCCTGTGCATCCGCCCCGACCTGTCGGTGGCCTTCGCCCCGGTCGTGCTGCCCCTGCTGCTGGCCCCGGTCCTGGCGGTCATGAGCTCGCGGCGGCTCACGGCGCGCGAGCTTGCGAGCTTTGCAGTGATGCGCGAGCCGGTGGAGGTCGCCGCGATGCCGGCGCTGGTGGTGGCCGGGCCCGGCGCGCGCGCCATGCGCTCCGTGCATCCCTTCGACTTCCCCGCCGACGCCGACCTGGCGGTGTCGCCCGCGCCGTCGGCCGGGAGCTGACCCACTCATCCGGACGAGCTCCGGGTTCATCCCCGCGAAGGCGGGCACCCACTCTGAACTCCGTGCAGGCGGTGAGTCCGCACTGGATTCCCGCCTTGGCGGGAATGAGCGGGGGGGAGGGGAGCGGTGCGGATGAACGGTGTGCGCGCGTTCCCGCATACCCCCGATCTCCGACCTTGACGGGCGCGGCGTGCCCCTTTAGCTTCAGCGGCTCACTCGGACTTGGACCCACAGCGAAGGAGGCGCGAGCGTGAATCGACCGTATTGCCCCGCCCTTCGCCGGATCGCCGCCGAGTTTCATTAACTCCCGCTGAGTTGCTCCTCGGTCGGCGCCGCATCGACGCCCCTCGACCGATGGAAGCTTCTCGTGTCCACCCCGATTCCCGACAGCGGCTTCAGCCGCCACTCGCGCCCGCTTTGCGCGGCGGCTGAGCGCGTCTGCGCGCGGCCCCGGGCCAGCCGCGCGGCTGCGTCCGGGACTGGCGGCGGGCGCCCCTCATCTTCCTCCCTGTTCCTCCCCAAGCACACGGCGGCACGGTCATGACCGACGCGACTTTCGACGAGTACGACGAGGACGAGACGGTTGGCGGCCGACGCCGCACCCTCACCAACACCCAGCTCCTGGGCTTCATCTGGCGTCATTGGACGGCGGAGCCGCGGCGGTTTGCGCTGGCGGCAGGGATCTTCCTGACCGCAACCTTCTGCGACATGGCCATCCCCTGGGCGATCGGCGACCTGATGGACGCGGTCTCCAGGCAGGGCCAGGCGGACCTGGCGTGGCAGGCCTGGGCGGCGCTGTCGGGGCTATACGCGGCCTTCTACATCCTGCGCACCCTGGGCTTCCGGTCCCTGAACGGCTTCTACGCCCGGATCATGGAGCGGATCGTCACCCAGGGCTTCGCGCGGGTGCAGAGCTATTCGTCCGACTGGCACGCCTCCAACTTCGCCGGGGCGACGGTGCGCAAGGTCAGTCGGGCGATGTGGGGCTACGACTCGGCCTCCGACGCCCTGCTGGTCATGCTGATGCCGACCCTGGTGGTGCTGGGCGGGCTGGCGATCTCGATGAGCCTGCGCTGGCCGCTGGTGGGCCTGTTCGTGGCCGTGCTGATCGCCTTCTTCGCCGCCTACAACATCCTTATGGCCAAGTACTTCACCCAGCCGGCCAACCAGCTCTCCAACCGCCTGGACTCCTCCATCGGCGCGGCCCTGGCCGACGCCATCGGCGGCAACCCAGTGGTCAAGAGCTTCGGCGCGGAGGCGCGGGAGGAGCAGCGGTTCGGCGAGGTCGCGGCCCGGTGGCGCCGTTCGGTGATCCGCACCTGGAACCGGTTCAACATCACCGGAATGGGCCAGAACCTGATGCTGATCCTGCTGCAGGCGGGGCTGACGGGCATGCTGCTGCACGCCTGGACGCAGGGCCGAGCCTCGCCGGGCGACGTGGCCTTCGCAGTGACCAGCTTCATGCTGATGGCCGGCTACATGCGGAACTTCTCGGAGATCACCCGCATGCTGCAGAAGGGCCTCGACGACAGCCTCGACGTGGCGATGTTCATGCGCACGCCGCCCCAGCTCGCCGACAAGCCCGGCGCGCCGCCATTCCGCGGCGAGATGGGCGAGATCGTCTTCGACCGGGTGACCTTCGGCTACGAGAACCAGCCGGCGGCGCTCTACCGCGACTTCTCCCTGCGCATCGCGCCGGGCGAGCGGGTGGCGCTGGTCGGGCCGACGGGCTCGGGCAAGTCGACCTTCGTGAAGCTGGTCCAGCGGCTCTACGACCTGCAGGGCGGCAGGATCCTGATCGACGGCCAGGACATCGCCGGGGTGCGGCAGGGCTCCCTGCGCCGGGCCATCGCGGTGGTGCCGCAGGACCCGGCGCTGTTCCACCGGTCCATCGCCGAGAACATCGCCTATGGCCGGCCCGACGCCACGCCCGACGAGGTCGAGCTTGCGGCCCGTCGGGCGCGCGCCCACGACTTCATCGCCACCCTGCCCAAGGGCTATGACACGCTGGTCGGCGAGCGGGGCGTGAAGCTGTCCGGGGGCGAGCGTCAGCGGGTGGCCATCGCCCGGGCGTTCCTCGCGGATGCGCCGATCCTGGTGCTGGACGAGGCGACCAGCTCGCTGGACGTGGAGACCGAGCGCCAGGTGCAGGCGGCGATGGAGGAGCTGATGGTGGGGCGGACCACCATCGTCATCGCACACCGGCTGTCCACCATCCGGTCCGCCGACCGGATCCTGGTGTTCGACCGTGGGCGGATCGTGGAGGAGGGCCGGCACGGCGAGCTGGTCGGGGCCGGCGGCGCCTACGCGCGCCTGCATGCAGTGACGGAGGGCGCGGCGTGAGCGAGGAACTGTTCGACGAGGACGAGGGCCCGCGCAAGCGGGTCCTCTCCAACAGCCAGGTGCTGGCCTTCGTGGCCAGCCTCTGGCTGCGGCGGCCAGTCCTGCTGGCCGCCGCCATCGGCCTGCTCCTGGTCGCCATCGGCTTCGACCTGGCGCTGCCCTGGGCGGCGGGCCAGCTGGTCGATGCGGTGGCGGCCGGCCCCTCCAACGCCGACGCGGCCTGGCAGGGCTGGGCGCTGTTCGTCGGCGTCTACGTCTGCTTCTCGGTGGTGCGGAACATCGCGTTCCGGTTCTGGAACCCGCTGGCGGCCCGCAACATGAAGGAGCTGACCGACGAGGCGTTCAGGAAGGTGCAGTCCTTCTCGGCCGACTGGCACGCCGACAACTTCGCCGGCGCGACGGTGCGCAAGCTGACACGGGCCATGTGGGGCTACGACCAGGTCTCGGACGCGGTGGTGATCTGGCTCGGCCCGGCCTTCTGCGTGCTGGTCGGGCTGTCGGTGATGATGATGCTGCGCTGGCCCGCGGTGGGCCTGTTCTCGCTGATCTCGGTGGCGCTCTACGTCGGCGCGACGCTGGCGCTGAACAAGTACTACACACGGCCCGCGAACCTGAAGTCGGTGGCGCTGGACTCCAAGATCGGCGGGGCTCTGGCGGACTCCGTCAGCTCCAACCCCACCGTGAAAGCGTTCGGAGCCGAGCGCCGGGAGGAGGCGCGGCTCGCCCTTGTCACCGAGGAGTGGCGGGTCGCGACCTTGCGCACTTGGAACCGGTTCATGGACACCTGGCTGGTGCAGAACCTCGTGCTGGTGATGCTGCAGGCCGGGCTGACGGGCCTGCTCGTCCGGCAATGGGCGCGGGGGGAGGCCAAGCCCGGGGACGTGGCCTTCGCCATCACCTCGTTCATGCTGATGAGCGGCTACCTGCGCAACATCGGCGAGAAC